>JBDHDY010000184.1:0-9894 GCA_039591275.1 Gemmatimonadota bacterium
GCAATACGACGATGTCAGTGAGGTGGTCGGTCTGTTTGCGAGATTTAGGTGGATCATCCGTCCCGGCAACGATTTGTTTTTCGTGTTCACGCATAACTGGGACAACATGAGCGCGCGTCTGTTGGACTTCGATCTGGCCACGCGATCGGTCGGGGCGACTACGAAGATCAATTATACGCACAGGTTTTAGGGCCACAGATTACACGGAAAAGCGCGGGTAAACGCTGATACGATTGTGGCGAGACGTATTTCTGGGAGCGTAGCGTGATGGGCGTCCCGTAGCGCGCGTTGGTGAGCGGTAGCCTCTCCTTGGGATGCAGACTTGAGGAGGGAACCGCAGCGAGCCAAGGGACGCTCGGCACGCTACGCTCCGCCCTTTTTCACTTCTCCTGCCCCTTCTGCCCCTCACCCTAAACAAACTTCGACGACGAGACCTTGCGTTCTATTTTCCTGGCCTTGAAGTCTGCGATCTCCTCGACTTTCCCCGTGCCCACGAGGTCGATCAACCTCCCTTTGAAATCCTTGTCCTTGAAGAAACGATACGTCACACCGGCCGGAAGCTGAAATTTCACCGAAGACACCTTGTCGTTGAAACCGGATCCCTGAACGCGGATCTTGCCGTAGTCGGCAATCGTGCTGTCTTTCGTGCCAGTGATGGTGAGGGACCGGCCGCCGAAGTACGTATGCTCGAACAGTTCCATCCAACCGTCCTCCGGCTTGGTGACCGTCTTCTTCGTAAGTTTGGTTGGGGGTCGAAACTCATTGAATTTGATGACACCCTTTCCCGTCCTCCAATGATAGGCGGAGTACACGATCAGCTTGCCACGATCGACGTACACGCCTGCGGCGGCGTCCATGTTGCACTGCCGATGCTTGCACTCGAACTTGCGACTTGCCACCCTAGTGATCACAGGGACAGCGATGCTGCCTTGAGAGCTGGTCGGGGTGGTGGTTGCGTCCGGTATCTCCACCGTGTACAAATCCACGGCATTGTCACCGCCAAACGTCGGAGCTGCACCGCTCGTGTTGTGCAGACCGGCCATGTATAGCTGTCCGTCCCGCTGGTTGATGAAGTTGATTGTCTGATAGCCGCCGAACTCACGTTTTAGATCGCCCGCGGCGCGAACTGCGCTGTCTTCCCAGGTCAACGGCTGATCGCGGAAGGCTGATCGCGGAATCCGTCGGTAAATGTCTTTGTCTTCGAGAGATAGAAGACAATTCTCTTTCCAACCCGCACGGCGGCAAGGTAGTGGCGGTTGGGAAGCTTTGTTAGCGCTACGCCGGCAGCCGTATCTCCTGAGCGCTCGATGGTGCAACGGAAGATCTCGGGCTTGGCTGGATTCTTCATGTGGAAGAACACGATACGAGATCTACCCACCGGGCCGTGATCGGGCATCGGGATGTTTGCCAGGCCACGTATGGCCCCGGGTTGAGCGTACTCGACCGGTACGGCCAGGATGTTTCCCAGCACATCCATCCCGCCGGAGTGGCCAGGATGTTTCCCAGCACATCCATCCCGCCGGAGTGCCACATCATGGAGTCGATGCCGATCGTCTTGACGATCGTGTCTTTTGTCGGGGGGTCAGTCGATGCGAGAACGTTCGTGCTCCACGGTCCCACGCGCTTACGCGAGTGCATTTTGACGATGAACAGGTGAGACATGGGCGTCCGCCAATCGCCGCCGGAGATGGCGAGGAACTTGCCGTGGCCAAGCCGTTGCGCGCCTTGAAAGTGGTTCTGCAGGCCGTTGTCGTTCTCGTCGAGCATGGTGTAGAGCCACGGCGCAATCTGCTCGCCGTCCCACGCCGCCATGTACTCCCCGCGCGACCGAATTCGTGCGAATTCCGCCTCCACGTGCTTGACCGGAACCGCCTTGTCGTTCACGGTGCCGGGAGAGGGCTCCGGCAGATCGCGCGCGAGTATGATGTTCGATACGGTCGGCATGCTGTCTTCTCCTCTTTGGACATCCGTGGCTGAGGTCAACGTTTGAAAAAGGAGAACGCCCTAACACCGTCCCTTATAAAGTCTGCCACCTTGTCAGGGGCAATCCGTTTGCCGGCGCGATAATAAAGGAATTGGCCGCCGGCTGCTTCGCTGCTCACACGCTTTTGCGTTTCATAAAACGAGAGAACGTCGGTGGTGAAGATGTTGCGCAGTTGCTGCTCGTCACTTCCCTTGAGGAGGTAATGCTTCGAGAACCCCGGGTGACTGTCGAAATCGATGTCCTGATATCCAAATACCTGTCCCAGCTTGTGGAAGATATGCTCGGGTCTGAGGCTGAAATCCGGTAAGTTGGCACCCGCTGACTCGAACACCATGACGGTTTGCTTCCACGTGTGGGAGTTCTTCCCACTTCCTGTCGTATACCGGTAATCGAACATTAGCACGTCGGTATCGCCTGCGCGGCCTCTCAGGACGTTGCGAATCTTGCGCGACCTGCCCTGTGAAAACAGGTGAAAGCCGGCCAGTCGGCCGCGCAGTGCCGGGTCGTCCTCCGGTGAAAAGGTGAACTTCATGGTTGCAGCTGCGGCTTGGAGCCCCTCCGTGCGCTTCCTCTTCGCCCTACGGTCGGCGACGATGATAGCGACTATGAGCGACATGATTGCGAAGCCGATCACGATCGGGATGGCGATTTCCATTACCAAGGTCCTCTAGTCTTTTCGATCC
Organism: Gemmatimonadota bacterium; assembly: GCA_039591275.1. Classification (GTDB taxonomy): domain Bacteria; phylum Gemmatimonadota; class Gemmatimonadetes; order Gemmatimonadales; family GWC2-71-9; genus JBDHDY01. The sequence continues at coordinate 2,668 of JBDHDY010000184.1, forward strand.
AAGGTCCTTGCCGATGCGGACTGGGTCTCGGGCGTGAGCCACGAGCTCATCAACGGATCGGCGCCGGCCTCGAGAGACTCCCGGATGGCGGCAACCGCGTGTTGCCTCAGATGGCTCTTGCTGAAGGCGTACGCATCTTGAGGCAAACGTGCGAGACCCCGAGCGACGTGGCACGCCGCAGACAACACGCTCGCTTGCTCCGTGATATCATCCAACACACCGAGCGCGGAAGCTTCTTGGGGACCGAAGGTTCTACCGGTCAGTACCATCGTTCGCGCCGCCGCCGGTGAAAGCTCGGCTCGGATGACCTCCATGGCGGAGACGGGATAGGGAATACCCGCCCTGACACCTGTCAGGCCCAGCTCACAGTCCTGGTTTGGACCTACCCGGTAGTCACAGGTCAATGCAAGCAAGAACCCGCCTGCCACCGCGTGGCCGTTGACTGCTGCCACGGTGGGTTTGGGAAAGGCGTAAAGGCGGGCCACCATGCGGCCGAACGCTAGGATCATCTCCCGTTGTTCGCCGGCGTCGAGTTGGGGAACGGTCTTCAAGTCCAGCCCTGCGGAAAAGAAGTTGTCCGTGCCTGTGAGACGGTTACGCCGTCAGTCTGTTCGGTGACAACATGCCTCGATCCCACCGCCCCCCCCTCCTCTCTCCTGCGCTCACAGGAATGCGTCTCGCCACGATCGTACCAGCGTTTATCCGCGCTTTTCAGTGTGATCCGCGGCGCTCGGTCGCGTCGCATTCCGAGCGTCCCTTGGCACGCTGAGGTTCGCGCTTCTGGTCTCCCTTAGATCCTACACCCTACATCCTTATCTCTCCTGCCCATCCTGCCGTTGTTATTCCCCTGCGCTTATTGGGTCGCGTCGCACTCCGAGCGTCCCTTGGCGCGCTGAGGTTCGCGCTTCGGGGTCTGTATCCCAACCAGAGGCTACCGCTCACCAACGCGCGCTACGGGACGCTCGGCACGCGGCGCTCCTGAACTCGCCACGACGGCATCAGCGGTCATCCGCGCTTTTCCGTGTCATCCGTGGCACTGCCCCCTCTGCCCCCTCTGCCCCCTCTGCCTTTACTCCTACACCCTACACGCTACACCCTATACCCTATACCCTACACCCTTATCTCTCCACCAACCGCCTCGCCGCCTCGGCGATCTCATCCATACGCCAAACACCAAGTGACGGATCGGTCCCGCTCGCTACCACTGTCCTCATGCGCTCAATCGGCCCCGCCCGAAGCTGCTGTTTGATCCGGGTGTACGCATGGCCGGGCATCGCCGCCTGGTCGCGGGCGACCTCGATCGCCCTTTCGAGCACGCGGTCTGGAGGTGTTAACTCGTCGAGCGCGCCCCAAGCTTTGGCTGCGGCGGGGTCGGCGTTCTGCGCCATCAGGACTCGCGTACGGGCCGCGACACCGAGCTCGGCTCTGACAATTTCCATGGCTGCCACGGGGAACGGGATTCCCACCAACGCCTCGGTGAGGCCGAGCATGTAGTCTGCATCTGCCCCGACCCGATAATCACACGTGAGCGCCACGACGAGCCCCCCGGCTATGGCGTGACCGTTGACGGCTCCGACGAGCGGTTTGCTGAAAGCGTAAAGGCGGAGCAGCAGGGCATTGACGGCGGTGACCAACTCCTTCTGCTCGGTCGGGCCGAGAGACGGGATGGCTTTGAGATCGAGCCCGGCCGAGAAACATTCTCCCTTGCCGGTGAGCACCACGGACCCGACATCCTGGTTCTGCTCCAGACCCCCGAAAACGGAGTCCAATTCACGAGCGAATGTTGCGTCAATGGCGTTTACGGGGGGTCGATCGAGATGGAGGACCGTCACCGAGCCATCGACATTTTCCAAGTGAATGTGCTGCTGGTTGGCTTGTGGGTGTGGCATTGGCACGGACTCGCTTTTGTTTCCCTGGTTAAATAAACATCTCGGTGGTTCAGGTCCAGTCGACGAAGGGTCGACGCACGTGTCGCGCTACCGCCACAAAGTACATTAACGACTCCAGAATTCTCGCGAATGCGTCTCGTCACGGAACGGACAGTTTTCCAATCGGTTGCGACACCGGCGGGAGTCGCTAGCAGTGTTCGTCCCGCCGCTTTTCGTTGGCACTGAAGATGCGCACAAAACCAGTGTAACGCTGTCCCCTCTAATCCGGACCAGACAAGACAAGGCCCTGGCGCAGGTCGTCGCCGGAGTGTTTTCTATGTGAAGAAGGCCAGACCGGAATCCTCGTTGTTGCCTTGCGGCGGCTTATTGCGGTGGTACTCCGCGCCTTGCTGACATTGAATACGCGATCCCGCTCAGGGAGCGCTTATCCGTCCATCGTTCGAGGACGGCAGCCCTCATCTGCCGTAGCGGTCCGCGAGGGACGCAGGACTATGTCATCTCTTACGCTTTGTTAGGCCTAACCCAAGGAGGCCCTGTATGCGCAAACACTATCTTCTTGCTCCCTTAGCTGCAGCGGTACTGTCCGTCGCGGTAGTCGCTTGTCAGGAGGGCTGGACCGCACCGGACGATCTGGCTGTCCCGGGTCCCGAGTTCAAGAAAGCGGGCAGGGGCTCGGACGCGGCCGCCGCCATTGCTGCCATGATGGATGAGGTGAACGCGGTGCTGGCAGCCGAGGGTGCGGATTACCGAGTGGTCACGGCGGAATACGTCACCGGTGATGGCCACGAGGCAGGGGGAACGGTCATCTCGAAGGATGTGGGTAACAAGCAGCTGGATTTCGACTTCGTCCCGTTTGACCCGCGACGCGCTGGCTGGAGCGGATCGGTGGCGGGCCCGGACGACGACATCACCTACGCTGTCGACCAGACTGGGGACGCTGTGCCGCCTAATGGGGGTCTCACTGCGGCACAGACGGATGCCGCGATCGGTCGCGCGATGGCTACGTGGGATGGCCAGACGTGCTCGAACCTTCCCATCACCCGAAATCCCGATTTCGGCTTCGATATCGGGGTCATCGCCTGGATGTTCGGATTGGGAGGCAGCCCATTTGTGTTTGCTGACATTCAACATGCCGGCTGGCGCGACATCAACTTCCCGGACCCCGGCATCCTCGGGGGCACGTTCGAGTTTGGTTTCTGCGATCCGTGTGACGATCCACCTGTATGGACTGACATCGATAACAATGGCAAGGTAGACGCCGCGTTCCGCGAGATCTACTATGATCCAAGCCACAACTGGGCCGATGACGGTGTTGCGGACGTCGACGTTGAGGCAGTTGCACTGCACGAGGCCGGACACGGCCTGAGCCAAGCGCACTTCGGCAACATCTTTTTCAAGAATGATGGGAGTGTGAAGCGGGCTCCTGCCGCGCTCATGAATCCTTTCCTTTTGGGTCAGACACGGACGCTGCTCGGTACCGACAAGGGCGGCCACTGCAGCATCTGGGCACAGTGGCCAAACAACTAGGCAGCACAGCAACCTCTGCAATTAGGTGCCAAGCCGGCGGTGACGTTTGCCGCCGGTTTTCTCTTGTCCGTATTTCTCTTTAGGGGCCCGGCTCAACGGGATGCGGTTGCTCCCGCACCGCACAGATCGGCAGATCCCGCTCGGCCGCCCAATCTTCCCAATCCGCTGCAGATCTTCTTGAGAAGACTTGCTCTAGAGTCTGTTTGTCAGGGTCCTGGAGCTCGAGCCCCTGCTGGATCTTCTCCCAGAAGTGAGGCTCCAGCGCAGCAACCGCCACCCAGCCATCCGAGGTGCGATAGAGGTTGTACTGCGGAAGCCCGCCACCCAACAGTCCTCCCGGTCGACTCAGACCGTAACGCAATGAGTCAGCAAAAAACTCCGCTGCGTCGGCAAGTGAGACCTCGAGGTAGCGTTCGAACGCGTCTCCTTCGCCAGCACGTTCGCGCGCCAAGAGGAGCGACAAGGCGGCGTTCACTGCCTGCAACGCTCCGCCCACATCGACGATCAGCGTCTTCGGTATTTCCGGGGGCGATAACAACCCGGCCGCTGCTTGATGACTTAGATCGTGACCGGGCGGATCCTCATGAGAACGCGGGCGGCCCGTGATGGCAACTTGACAAAGCCGTGGGTGCTTCGCACTGAGGTCCGGCCACCCGAGACCGAGACGAGCGAGCGCATCTCGCCGACTCGATGTGAGCAGCAGGTCGCATTGCTCGAGATGTTGTTCCAGCGTGGCCTTATCCGCCGAGCGCTTGAGATCGAGTGTGATGACCTCGATCCCTGCGTGCAGGTCGTGGTACCAATCCGGCTGCCCAATGAAGAGCGGGTCGCCACTCGGCGGCTCGGCCTTTACAACCGACGCGCCCATTGCGACCAAGCGCGCCGCCGCCAACGGCCCGGGAAGGTTGAGCGCCAGGCTGACGACGCGGATGTCTGACAACGGTTTCATTTTCGGCCGCCTCGCCGTTGCGAAATGTGGAGAGTTGTCCTGAACGGCTCACTGATAACGCTCGCGGACGGGAGTCGCAACGAAACCAGACTGGCGAGCCGATTTTTCCACACGCTAAATCATTTCCTCTGCTGATGTTAAACAACTTGACTAACAAAGGGTGCCATTTGGGCAGATTATTGTGAATTGAGACATACATCGCAGTTGCGATCAGCGGTGGTGGTCCCGCACGCTTGTCATCTTGTTATATTCTGAATACCTGGCTAGAGTTGCCTTTCTCAGGTAGCCACACGATCGCCACGCGCTCCATCCGAGCAGATCCACAAGCAGCAATTGTCAGCCGGAGAAGAGCGCGCGTTCTGATCGAACCTACGCGTCTGCTGGTCGACGCTCTCTGGTTCACTCGTTGGTGAACGATCTGTAAGCAGCCTTTGCTCGTGTGCGGTGGGCTCGTGCGCACGATGCGGGTAGCGACCCTTGATGGACCAATCAGGGCGGGACTCCCCCTGTGCCCGGGATCTCTGCGCTCTAAACCGGGAGGTGGCTGTGACGCACATCGCGCATCATAGGAGAGCCTCCGCAAGCCATTGGCCGCAAAGAGCCGGTGCATCCCTAGCAGGCCGGCGGTTTCGTGCGTATTCGCGAAAACAGATCGACGAAATCCCGCAACTCAGACAACTTTCAGATGCAGAGCGGACGGCCATGAAAGCGGTCGCGGCAGTGCTGCCGTTTCGCGTCAACGATTACATCGTCGAAGAACTCATCGATTGGTCCAACATACCGGACGATCCAATCTTCCAGTTGACCTTCCCGCAACCTGAAATGCTGAGCCATCGGGAGCTCAACCGGATGTTCAATCTCATCCGTGTTCAGGCGCCTGAGGGTGAGATCCTCGCTGCTGCGAGAGCAATTCAAGAGACGCTCAATCCACACCCGGCAGGACAACAAGAACTGAATGTACCATGCCTCCCCGACGGTCCGTTGGACGGCGTGCAACACAAGTACCGCGAAACGGTGCTGTACTTCCCGGCCGCCGGTCAGACGTGTCACGCGTATTGCACGTACTGCTTCCGCTGGGCGCAGTTTGTCGGGCTCGATGAGCTGAAATTCGCGAGCCGCGAAGCTGACCGGCTCGTCGCCTACCTGAAGGTGCATCCAGAGGTCACCAGCGCGTTGATCACCGGTGGTGACCCTATGGTCATGAAGGCTCAGTTGCTTCGCAGGTATGTCGAGCCGTTGCTTGACCCCGCGCTCGAACACATCGAGAGTATCCGCTTCGGCAGCAAGGCAACCGCATACTGGCCGTACAGATTCGTGACTGATCCGGATGCCGATGACCTCTTGCGGCTATTTGCCGACATCCGTGCAGCGGGGAAACACGTGGCGTTCATGGCGCACTACTCGCACCCCCGGGAACTCGAAACGCCCATAGCCCAGGCGGCGCTACGGAGGATACGGGATTCCGGCACCACGATTCGCTGCCAGGCTCCCCTCGTGCGTCATGTGAATGACAACGGCAGGGTATGGGCCGACTTGCTGAGGACGCAGGTCCGGCTCGGAGCAGTACCCTACTACATGTTCGTCGAGCGCAACACGGGACCGCGAAACTACTTCGAGGTTCCGCTGGCACGTGCACTGGAAATCTTCAACGAGGCATACGGGCAGGTATCGGGGCTTGCCCGGTCAATCCGTGGCCCGTCGATGTCCGCCACCCCCGGCAAGGTTCTGGTGGATGGTGTGACGAACATCAACGGTGAGGAAGTGTTCGTCCTAAAATTCCTCCAGGCACGGAACCCCGAGTGGGTAGGTCGTTTGCTCTTCGCCAAGTACGACCCGCGAGCTACGTGGCTGGACGACCTGGAACCTGCATTTGGCCAGGACGAGTTCTTCTTCTACGACGGTCTGCGCGAGATGGGTTCTGAGTCGTATCGGGGGTAGGACGCAGCGGAGCAGGAGCGGCAGGAGAATATGGGGTTTAAGGGCTTGGGGCTTGGGCATTGCAGTAGCCGGCAGCCGGCCGCTGGTAGCGAGTGTGGGGTGGGGTGCGGGAGCTACCCTCATGGCTCGACCGTGTCGTTCCGGTCAGAGCCTTGCCAAATACGTCAACTTCAGCACCGCCGCACGCTCGCCCGGATCCCATAGAGAATTCTCCGAGCCGCGCTCTTCATTCAATACCAGGAAGAGGTCACTCCCGGGAGTGTGGATGAAATTCACGCGAATGTTGGCAGAAAGCTCGTTGTCGTAACTGTTGTATTGGATCAAAGCGTTGGCGGTGAGCCGCGTGGAGAAGGCGTAAGCCAATCGCAGCCGTCCGATATCGGCCGAGAACTCGCCCGAGGGGACGTCGACCCGGTTGTGCGTGTAGCCGATGGAGAGTGCCAGATTCGCGTTCGGTGCTACATCCAGCGTTCCAGTCAGCGTGGAGACGTTTCCGTCGTAAATCCCCTGAAAGAAAGCTTCCGAGCTCAGCACCACGGGTCGATTGCGGCTCGTGTTACCGAACCAGCCGGCCATCCACATATCGTAGTCTCCAATGGGGATCGGCACGTCATCACCAATGTCAAAGCTCTCGTCGAGCCTGGTGAAACCCCGAAAGTAGAAGAGTACGAGCGATTCACCAGAGTTCCACTCGGGAGCGATCGCCGGTCCGACACCCCAGTCCTGCACTGCAGTTCTCCGTCAGTGCGGGTGATGAACTGGGTGTTCCAAAACACGTCGAGCTTTCTGAGCCCCATGGCTCGTGGACGGGGAGTGGCACGCGCTAACACGTCCGAGCGCAGTATATCTTCGCGCGTGATGAAACCGGCATCTGCCGTTGCATCGCTCGTAATGCCGAGATGCCCGGCCGTGATGCCGAACCGG
>JBDHDY010000185.1:0-6631 GCA_039591275.1 Gemmatimonadota bacterium
AAGCGAGGCATCGACAAGGCCGTCGAGAAGGTGGTTGAGTATCTCAAATCGATCTCGCAGGCCAGGACCGGCAAGACGGAGATCGCCCAAGTGGCCAGCATCTCGGCCAACAGTGACTCGGAGATCGGTGATCTCATCGCTGACGCCATGGAGACAGTCGGCAAGGATGGTGTCATCACGGTCGAGGAGGCCAAGGGCTTGGAAACCGAGCTTGAGACCGTGGACGGTATGCAGTTCGACCGCGGGTATCTGTCGCCGTATTTCGTAACCGACTCCGAGAAGATGGAGGCGGCGCTGGAAGATGCCTACATCCTCATCCATGACAAGAAGATTTCGGCGATGAAGGATTTGCTGCCGCTGCTTGAGAAGGTCGCTCAGACCGGCAAGCCGCTTTTGATCATTGCCGAAGATGTTGAAGGCGAAGCGCTTGCTACCCTCGTGGTGAACAAGCTCCGCGGCACTTTGAAGATCTGCGCAGTGAAGGCTCCTGGCTTCGGCGACCGCCGCAAGGCCATGCTCCAGGACATCGCTACCCTGGCCGGTGGTCAGGTCGTGAGCGAAGAGGTCGGCTTCAAGCTCGAGAACGCTGTGCTCAACGATCTCGGTCAGGCGAAGCGGATCGTCGTCGACAAGGACAACACGACGATCGTCGACGGAGCCGGCAAGCAGAGCGACATCCAGGGCCGGATCCAGGAGATCAAGGTGGCCATCGACAAGAGCACCTCGGACTATGATCGCGAGAAGCTCCAAGAGCGGCTGGCCAAGCTCGCCGGGGGCGTAGCGGTCATCAATGTCGGCGCTGCCACTGAGACCGAGATGAAGGAGAAGAAAGCTCGCGTCGAGGACGCGCTGCACGCGACCCGGGCCGCCGTTGAGGAGGGCATCGTTGCCGGTGGTGGAGTGCCATTGCTGCGCGCCATTCCGCAGTTGGACGACCTGACGACCTCCGATCCCGACGAGCAGGTCGGCGTGAACATCGTCCGGCGCGCCCTCGAGGAGCCTCTTCGCTGCATCGCAAGCAACGCAGGCGCCGAAGGATCGATCGTTGTCGAGAAGGTACGTTCGTCCAAGATCAAGAACTTCGGCTACAACGCGCAGACCAACGAGTACGAGGACTTGGTCAAGGCCGGTGTGATCGACCCGACCAAGGTCACGCGCACAGCGCTGCAGAACGCTGCCTCGGTAGCAAGCTTGTTGCTCACGACAGAGTGCGTCGTGGTCGAGAAGAAGGAAGAGGAGAAAGCCGCTCCCCCAATGCCGGGCGGCGGCATGGGCGGCATGTACTAAGCCGCGCCGTTCTCTGATGAACAACACAGGGCCCCGGATTCCAACCGGGGCCCTTGTGCGTTTCCGGATTGCCAGAACCCTGGCTCGGTGGCACGCCCGTCTTTCAGGACTGGTAGGGACGTGCCGAGCCCGCCGCGTCCTCAGGAGCCGTGCCCCCTTTGACTGCGCTCAGGACAGGCTTCGGGACCCACGCCTTCGGCGCGCCGAGTCCTGAGGAAGCGCCATCGGCTCCGTCTCGAAGGGCTCCTTAGGACCACAAAGTCGCGAAGGACGCTTCAGCGCAGGGGATTCAATCGCGTCAATCTGGCATGGGTGACGGCAGACCGGCCTCCGCTAATACAACGAGCAAGGCATTCTGTATCGCCAAATAGCCGTCCTCGTTTACCCACCATTCACCGGGGGAGTGCCCACCTCCTCCTGCCCCTCCTCGCCCAATCGTGATGGCAGGCCGCCCCAGAGCGATCGGGATGTTGGAATCCGTGGATGATACGCCCAACCGGGGCTCGACGCCCAGGTAGCGTGCAGCCGACATCGCACGCTGCACGATCGGTGCCTGTGGATCCAGCGTGCCCGAGGGACGATCTCCGATCATCTCAATGTCCACTGTGAGGGGAGGACCATCCAAACGGCGATCGTTCTGTTCTCTGACGGCTCGTTGCATAGCCTCTTGGAAGATCGAATCAATTCCGACCAAGCGCACAGGGCTCTCCGAGCGCATATCCACTTCCATCCAGGCCTCGAACGGGATGGAGTTGATCGAGGTGCCTCCCCCGATCCTACCAATGTTGTAGCTGGTTCGCGGCCCCTGCGCCACGAAAGCTGCGGCGGCATCGTCGAAGTAGTGAACCGCCCGGCTCAGAGCGTGCGACGGATTGCCGAGACCGAACGCACCCCACGAATGCCCGCCGGGTCCGTTGACAGTCACGCGATAGCGGTGCGATCCCAATCCCCGATGCACTATCCGCCCCACGCTGCCACCGTCAACGGCGATCCACGAGTCGATCCGAGGGCCGTCGTCCCGGAACAGATGTTTCACACCCCGAAGATCACCAAGGCCCTCTTCGCCGACGGTGCCGATGAAGAGCAAATCCGCCTCGGTGCTGACTTGGGCGGCCTCGAGAGCCCTCAGGACCGTAAGGACCACGGCGAGGCCGCGGGTATCGTCTCCTATCCCGGGTGCGGACAGGGTGTCCCCTCTGCGCTGTACGGACACATCGGTGCCCTCCGGGAACACCGTGTCCATGTGACCGGCCAGGGCAACGACCCGGCCACGGCCCGTTCCGTGGCGCAGCGCAATCACATTGCCCTCGCCGTCTATGGCGACGCTGTCTGCCCCGGCATCACGCAGCAGTTCAGCAAACCGCCGCGCCCGTTCTTGCTCCATGAACGGTGGTGCGGCGATCTGCGTTAACAGGATGTGATCCCGTTCCGTCTCAGGTTCGAGCTCGCGAATGGTCTGCAAGGCCTGCTGGACGTCCGATTCTCCCACCAGTGCCATGATCTCACCTGCGAACCGAGGGTCTTGAAATGCAAGAGCCGGACGGGTCATGGACGAAACACTGAAAAACAACACGAAGATGGGGTGTGTGATCCTCATCGTGACTCCCGAAGGTCAGTGAATGTTACCGCTGTGTGCCCGCTCTGGGCAGCCACACAATGGCCTAAAACCAATGACTGCAGTAACCTACGGAGTGGCGCCAGAAGCCGGAAGACGGTACATTAGGGATCATGAAATGGCAAGTAGTCTCCGTGATCATGGTGATCACGATGGGTGCAGCATCGCTCTCGGCGCAATCGGGGTTGCCAGACATCAGCGGCACTTGGCGTGCTGATACCCCGGATGGTCCCCGCGACGTGATTGTCCGGCCAGATTCCTCGGCGAGTTTTGGTGAGGAGACCGTGCGCTGGCGGCTGGCGGGCGACTCTATTCACATAGCATTCGGCGACGAGTGGATGGTCTACAAGTACCAGATCAGAAGGAACCAGCTCACGTTTTCGGCCGGCGACCTCGAGGAACCCGTGGATCTCGAGCGAGTCGGACCGGCAACCCCTCGTCCGGAAGGCGTCCCGGTGCCGGTTGCTCCTCCGCCCGAGCGACGCGCTCTTCCCTGAATAACTGCCTTGCCGCCGGACGAGCACTCCGACAAGACACAGCCGGGAGCACCCCAAGGCCAGGACCGCCCGTCGAAAGCGGAGCAACCAGCTATCCTGGCACGAGAGTTTGCCAACTTCCTCATCGAACTCTCCATCGCGCTGCACAAACACGCCATATATCCTGAGGGACATCCCTCGCTGGTACCAGCGGTGGAGCGAGTGGCAGGAGACCTGGCTGAACTGCTTCCCAAACAGGGGACGCTTTCACTTGGTGTAGCCCGCAAGCAGCTCGTCATCGAAGGCGTAGCCACCGACACCAAGAACCCCGTGTTGGCAGATCTTGCGGATCGGCTCCACAATCATCAACTCGGGGCGGTGACTTTTCTCCAAGGAGTGACGCCGGGGGAGGTCCATCTTGTTCTGAAGGTCGTCGCCCAAGATCCCAACCTAGAGGGCAATAAGCCCCTCGGGTTGGACCAACAGAACAGGATCGACATCCAGCCTCACATCCATCTGTATCCCGTCAATTACAACAAGCTCGAACTGCTGGACGACGAGGGTAAACCCGAGGATGAGGAGGAGCAGGAAGCAAGGACCCGGGCCGCTCAACTGTGGTTGGGTCTTGCGCAAGCAGCCATCGCAACCGCGGACGACCAAGAGGAGGGACAGGAGACCAACACCGAGCCCACTGCCGTGGCCCATGCTATTGCTGACCATCACAAGGACGAGGCATACGACCAAGTCATCGTAGGGTACCTGCTTCAAATTGCGGAAGAGTTGAAAACCGCTGGTGGCGCGGAGGCGCTCCGGTTGCAGAAGCGGATGTCGAAGCTCGTGTCGTCACTCGATCCCGAAACGATCGAGCGTCTTCTGGAGATGGGTGGTGAGAGCAATCAGCGCAGGAAGTTCTTGCTCGATGCAAGCCAGGGGATGACGGTCGACGCCGTGCTCGATCTCGTTCAAGCAGCGGGGGAGGCGGAGAAGAAACCCATCTCGCAGTCACTGCTTCGGATCTTTCAGAAGCTTTCGCACCATGCTGAGGGAGGCCCACCGGAACGGCGGGAGGAGGTGGAACAATCGGTTCGTGATCAGATTGCGTCGATGGTGCACGGTTGGACGTTGGACGATCCGAGTCCCGACTCATATAGCGAGGCTCTGGGCACGATGGCCCAGCGACCGTCGGGATTCAACGTGGCACCTGAGGAGCAGTTTCGGCCGGAGTCGAAACGTATGATCCAGATGGCGTTGGAGGTGGACGTAGCCGGCCCGGCGTTGTATCGGGCGGTGAGTGATCTCATCGCGACGCACGAGCTTCCCTGGTTGATGGATATCATGGAGAAGGCGAATGCGCCCTCAGCAACGAATGCCATCTGGACGGAGTTGAGTAGTCCCAAGCGATTCAAGACAGTGCTCAAAACCGAGCCAGTCGACGCCACAGTGCTGGACCGGCTGCTGGAGCAGGTGGGATACAAGGGCACCGAGCCGATGCTAGAGGTGCTGACGGAGTCGGAGTCGGCAGGAACCCGTCAGCTCCTGCTCGATCGACTGAGCCAGATAGGGCCCACTATTGGCCCCTTGGCGGTGGCGCGGCTGAACGATGACCGCTGGTATGTGCAGCGCAACATGCTCGCGATCATCAGTCGGCTTCCGGAGATCCCGGAAGGGTTTGACCCATCGGCGTACATCGATCACAAGGATGCGCGTGTGCGGTGGGAGGCCTTCGAGGTCATGATGGCCATCCCAATGCATCGCGAACGGGCCATCTGTCGGGCCCTCACCGACAGCGACGAGAACATCGTGAGGTTGGGGCTGTCCGCATGCAAGGAGAAGTGTCCCAAGGCTGCTGTTTCGCTCCTCGTGTCGCGGGCGACGAGCGCGTCCACCTCGGCCCATCGTCTAGCGGCAATCCAAGCGCTGGGCACGGCTGAGACCCCTGCGGCGCTCGAGACGCTGCTCAAGATGGCCTCCCCGCGAAAGAGCTTCTTCGGATTGAAACCCCAGCGCAAATCCGCCGAGTATCTCGCCAGCCTCGAAGCGATCCACAATTATCCAGGTGATGAGCGGGCGAAGAAGGCCTTGGACGTTGCTGGCAAGTCCAAGGACGGTCAAATCTCGGACGCTGCCAAACGCCACAAAGCCGCCACCAAGCGCTCGAAGGGAAAGGCCTCCGGTGACTGAAGCGTCGAATTTCTTGCACAGCTTTGCGCATGCCATGTCGACGTTCGCGCTGTACCCCGTGGGTCACGCCACTCGCGGACGTGCACTCGATGATCTGTATCAGGCCCTCATCGACATTCTGGCCACGACCCCAAAACCGCTGTTCTCGTTCTTAGGTGACCAAGTCATCTTCGGTAAAGCACCCCTACGCGGGTTCGAAGACTGGGAGTGGTCGAAACGCTTAGCCGGTATCGGTGTGCAGCGCCTCGAGTTTGACGCAACGGCTACACGTGGAGACCTAGACGCCTTTGTCGACGACTTGCTCCACCGCATCACTCAGAAAGGCATCGATACGAGTGAGATTCGGCAAATGCGTCCCAGCGGCATCCGGTTTGGCACCGTCGGTCTCAAGGATCAGGACAAGAACATCAAGGAGATCGAGACAGCAACCCTCGACTTCACGCTTGGCGAAGAGGCTGAGACCTTGCGTTGGATGCACGAAGAAGTGACATCCGGCCATGATCTCCCGCTGACGGAAGCGCAGGCGGTAGTACGATCGCTCTCGCTGGCGATGCACGGCCAGCAGCACATGATGCTTCCGCTCCTCAAGATGCGCGAATACGACGAATACACCACCACCCACTCATTGAACGTGAGCGTTCTCACCATGGCGCTCGCCGAGTGGATGAGTCTGGGAGCCCGCGATGTCCAAGCGTTCGGCATCGCAGGATTGCTGCACGACATCGGCAAGGTCGTGATTCCGCTGGAGATCCTGAACAAACCAGGAGCGCTCTCTGACGAGGAGCGCGCCATTATCAAGTCGCACACAGTAGAAGGAGCTCGGATCATCATCGCCACCGAGCAAGACCTGGACATGGCGTCGGTGGTGGCATACGAGCACCACATCATGATCAACGGGGAAGGGTACCCGAGCTTAGCCTATCCACGGGACTGTCACTATGGGAGCAAGCTGGTGCACGTGTGTGACGTGTACGATGCCCTGCGCACCAAGCGTCCCTACCGAGATGCCTGGCCTCCAGAACAAGTGCTTGCCTACATCGAGGAGCGGTCCGGTCTCGAATTCGACGGGGTG
>JBDHDY010000186.1:0-7463 GCA_039591275.1 Gemmatimonadota bacterium
ACCATGTCGCCCGTGGCCCTGGTCGCCAACGCTGGCGCCGACGCATTTTTTCGATGGAAGGAGTTTCTGAAGAATTCCCTTGGCTGGACGGTTCAAATGTCCGGCGACGGCGTCGCGCTGTTCTCGGCTGTCGGCGACATCATCACGAGCGGGGCGAACGGCGCCGGCGGTGTCAACAACCGCGCATGGGTTCGGATGCAAGATCCAGATGGCGTTGCTGAGATCATCAACCAGATCACATCAGGGGTGGACGCCGGCACCCCCGCCCAGGTGATCACCTCGCAGTGCAAATACTCGCCATTGGCGCGCTTCGTGCTCGGACCTGACGGTCAGCCCGTAGGTAATATCGACTTCGAAACTGTGCCGAGCGCCAGCGACGAGTGGATGTTTCGCGGGGCCGGAACGGACTCGGCTCCCTTTGGGCGATCGTCTTTCGGCAACACCACCCAGAACAGCATCGCCGCCAACAATGAGAATCCGCACCTTATCGCGATGGGGGAGACGACGTTTCCGTTTCGGTTTTGGGTCGCCAAGATGTTTCGCCGGTCCGCGTCGATGGCTGGCTCTACGACCTCTGCCAGGGCGCGCAGAACCCGCTCCTCGCCGATACCAACCAGATGTTTATCACGATGGGGGCCAACCAGAGTGGTGGCAACGTCACGCTCGGCACCCTCCACCTCCGAGTCGCAGGGGTCGGCGCGTTTTGCAACGTCGGGGCCGTTCCAAATCACCCGGGTGAGTGGGCCGCTCAACCAAAACGCGGTCGCCGTCAGCCCGTGGCTTGCCACGGCTCGCGATCTCGTGCCAGTCGTCGTCAACCACCGCGACGGAGAGCCAGGTACGAGCGGCATCAAGGGCGTGCTTTCGTGGGTGCGCGGCGTCATGCAGGCGGCTGTAGTTGATCAGATGGGGACCTCGTTCACCGTCGACGGCCAGGAATATGCCTACTTGCTCATGAACGGCACTGCCCTGCCATGGAACGGCGTGCAGCCGGATGCGGCCTGGACCACTCAGTTGCCCGGCATTCTATGGAACCAGGTCACCGACATCGATTTGCCTGGCGGCAAAGGCGTGCTCACCTACCGGATGCGCGGCGTCGACGGCGGCGCATTCGTTTACTGGAGCGCGCCGCGCGTCGACCTGGCCGGCGACTTCTACACCGGACCGGGGCCGCTCTCCTCGGTGATCGTTTCCAACATCGTCACCAAGCAGATGATCTAGTGTGGCCTACCTCCGAGTCCCCATCAAAGACGCCCTCGAGCTCGCCCGCATCGAGCGAGATTCCCTGAGATTACGCGCCGCCGCGGGCGGCCCGTGCGCTCCTCACTGGGAGCGTGCCGCAGAGGCCGCCGAGCTCGCCGTGCGGTCGATCGAGGCTGGCTGGCCGCAGTTGGCGGTACACTACCTGCGTGTCGTTGCCCGACGGTGGGCAATCGCCGCACAGTGCGGCGGCCTAGATTTGCGACTCGCAAAGCCCGATGCCTAACCTCTACGTCAATCTCCCCACCCCCGTCGGCAACGGCGTTGGCGCCGCGGTCGACGTCTCGGCCTTTGGCAAGTTCAAGACGATCGTCGTTGGCAACGCAGTCGCGGCTCCGTTCGATCAGACCGTCACCATCGAGGTCTCGCAGAACGCAGGCTTTGACTTTGCCCCGATCATTTCGTTTACCGAGGTAGGCAAAAAGACAATCGCAACAGCGGCCCAGTTCATGCGTCTGCGTGTGTCGGGTTTTGTTTCGGGCTCGGCCGATGTCGAGGTCGGGGCGAACAACAACGCCGGCATGTTCGCCAGTCTGCCGGTACCGGCCGGCAACGGTGTCGGCGCCCCCGTCGCGACAACCGACTTCGGCCGCTTCAAGTCGGTCATCGTGGCTAATCCCGTGGGCGCGACCTTCTCGGGCTCCGTCCACGTCGAGGCCTCCGAGGATGGTGTCGTCTTCACCGACTGCCTGTCGTTTACCAAGGACGACATTCAGCACAAGTCGTTCTACGCGGCGTTCGTGCGCGTGCGGCGCAGCGGCTTCGACCCCGATCGCCCTGGCCTGCCTGTCGTCGACCTGGGCGCCGTCAACGACACCACCTCGGCCGTAGTGCCGGGCCCGGTGCCGACCAGACAGCAGGTCTACGACGCGTCGATTCCGGCGACAATTGTCCTGGCCGCGGCCAACGGCCCGATCATCTTCCGCGACAACGCGGTGCCGATCGGCACGCTGTTCGAGATTCAAGACTCTGGTGCCACGCCGCTCGTCTCGGTGGATCCGGCCGAATTCGACGTCACCATCCCGACGATCGATCTGAATGGCGCCACCATTGTCGATATTGACTCGGGCGTCGAGGTGGAGATCACCGCGCCCACCGTCGACATCGACGCGGCAACGATCGTGGACATCGATTCAGCCACCGAGGTCGAGATCACCGCCCCGCTGCTCGACTTCGATGGCACGACCATTCTCATTGATGCTGTCGCTGTTCTGATGCTCAGCGGCGATATGATCGACATCAACGGCGTCACCGACGTGATGATCGACGCGCCGCTGGTCGACATCACCGGCAGCACGATCGTCAACATCAACTCGGCGACCGAGGTCGAGATCACCGCGCCGCTGCTCGACCTCAACGTTACGACGTTCGATCTGTCCGCGGTCACGACAATCACCCTGGCCGCGCCGACCATCAACCTCGTCGCCACCACGCTTAACTTCACGGGCACACCGACCTTTACCCTGCTCGGCGCTGGCCCGATGCTTATCATCGAGCCCACGGCCTCGAGCGGTGCTGCGACCATCGCCCAGGAGCTGCGCCGCGACGACGGCGGCGTGGGTGCGATCGGCGACGGCGTCGCGCAGTCGCTGTCGATCATGAATTCCGCTGGCGCGGTCGCCGAGGCGTTCCGGGTGTCTGCGGAGTGGTCGGACCCTACCGCCGGCTCGGAAGACTCGGAAGTCGTCTTCATGATCAGCATCGCCGGCGTGTTTGCCGAGGGCCTTCGGTTCCGAGCATCAGGTGTCGACACGCAGATCGTCTCTCCGCTGTCGTTCATCTTGAGCCCGAATGCTCAGACCACTGACGGCCTGCGCATCACCGTTGTGGCTGGCGACACATTCGTCATTCCGCAGACCGTCGCCAACCAGTTCTACCTCGGCAACACAATCGCCGATCCCTCGGTCAACCTGAACCGACTCGCAGCCCGCGCCTTCGACATCATTCCGCTCGGGACGACGGTCACCGCGGCGCTACCGGGCAACTGGATCGACATGGCCAGCACGGTCGTTATCAACACGGCCCCGACCGGATCGCTTGGCGGGTTCGTGTCCGTGTCGGGCAGTGTCGAGTTCCGGCTAGCCGGCTCTGCCTTCGGCGCTGGCAACCTGTTCAAGATTCAGGGCACCATCAAGAACGAGAGCGGCGCTCTTGTGTCGATCGGGTCGCAGTACACGTTCGTTCACATCGGCACCTACCAGGCCGATGGCGCCTACGCGCAGGCCAACTTCTTCCACCGGATCTGTTTGTTCCAGCCCACCTGGAACATCATCAACGGCGCGACCATGACGGTCTCGACCGTCAACGTTGGCGGCCTACTCAACCCAACGATCGGCGCTGGCGTCACCGTCACCAACATGCGCGACTGGGAGTGGAGCGCCGTAGCCCAGGTAGGCACCATCGTCAACCGCGCCGGCCTCTACATGACCGACCTGGCCGGCGGCACCACAAGCACCGCCGGCATCCTGTCGCTCATCACGGCGGGTGCTACGCGGCGGTTCATCAACCACACCGGAACGGCAGAGTCCGACTTCGGTGGGCCGATCAACCTCGGCTCGGGCGCGACGATGGACGTCCAGTTTTCGCGCGGCGCCGCGAACCGCTTCGACCTGGCCGCTGGCGACACGATGCGCCTCATCGCCGGAACGCTCCAGCTCATCGATGGCTCACAGGTTATCAGCGCGACGGCTGGCGAGATCCTTCTCACGGCCACCACGGTGCGCACGTCCGCCGAGCTGGAGATCGACGGTACACTCGACCATGACGGCGCCCTGGCCGGCTTCTACGGCGTGGCGCCCGTTGCGCAATCGGCCGCGTATACTCCGACGAACGTGACGACCGATCGTAGCTACGATGCGAACGCGACTACGCTCGACGAGCTCGCCGACGTCGTCGGCACCATGATTGCCGACCTCCAGTCTGTGGGACTGTTCGGATGAGCAACTTCGGCGAAGTTTCGAGCAACACGGTCCTCACCAGGACGTTGCACTTGTCGGGTGACCAGTTCCGCAAGGGCGTCACGGCGCCGGCCGATGTCACGATCGGGACGACGCCCACGGTGCCGGCATTGCAGTTCTCGGCGACCAACCAGCTCGTCAGCCTCTACCATTCGCTCCCGGACGAGGCCGACCTCACCCAGGACATCATCCTGCGCCTTCAATGGTCGCTGGCGGCCGTGCAGCTCAACCTCGACACGCTGGACATGACCTGCGACTACGTCGCTGTGACGCTCGCAGGCGGCGCCGGCGTGGCCAAAGCGTCCACGCAGATCACAGGGCAGTTCACCGCCGTGACCGGCAGGCTCGCCATCGGGGACCTGTACACAATGGACCTCACGTTCGCTGCCGGCGACGCGACCAACCCACTTGCCAGCGCAGTCGGCATCGCCTTCGAGTTTCACATGACCAATACCACCGGCGTGGCGAGCTGCGACCTTCTCGACGGCGACTTCATCTACGAGGCAACGCGATGAGCATTCTTCTGACCACACCCGAGACGTTCAACCCAGGGCACGGCCAGCCCACGATAGTCTATCCCGAGGTCAAAATCGTCCAGGTTGATCACGAGATCGTCGCCAAGCGACTCGTACTTCACATGCAGTACGGCGAGACCATCGACGGCGACTGGATCGGCTCCCCGCACATGTACAAGCACGTCGAGATCATCGAGAACTTCGAGGGCATCGCCGGCCAGGACGACTGGATCGAGGAGCCCGATCCTCGATACGACCTGTTCATGGTCTCGCAGTTTGCCGAGAGCACGACCGCGTATCTCTACGACGAGAACGCGCGAGCGCTCTACCAGTACCTGCTCGATCAGGGCATCTACGCGGGAGTCGAGCAATGAACGTCAAGCAACTCGCCGAGTACATCCAGCTCAAGATTCACCAGGAGTTGGGCGACGCGTCCGTCGCCGCCGCCGAGGCCGCCACCGACGCGGCGATCGCCGAAGCTCGCGCGGAGGCCGAGGCCAACGACGAAGACCCGGATGAGGCCGCGGCCGAGGTCGAGGACGTGCTACCAGAGCCCGTCGACGACCATGTCCCGACACTGGAGTGGTGCGGGCGCATCGCAAAAAAGCACGCCAAGGCCGCGAAGGACAAGGTGGGCAAGATGGACGGACTCAAAGAGGATCTGCTCGATCGCGTCAAGAAGGACAAGGACAAGAAGGACAAATTCAAGGCCAAGCCGTAGCTTGCAGATGTCGGCGCGGCTAGGTAGGCTCGTGGCATGCCGACCAGCAAGAAACGCACCGCCCAGCGGGCGAGTTCCAAGCAGCAACTCGCGAAGACCAACGGTTCGCGACCCAGAAAATTCGCTCTCACCGAAGCGCAGCGCCTCGAGCTAGAGAACATCCAGCTCAAGCAGCAGCTCGCACAGCAACAGATGCAGACCTGGGGCGTCAAGGTCCAGGCTCACCACGGCCTGGAGCTCACCGACTACAGCATCGATGTGGCCACGGGTCAGTGTACGCTGAAACCCTCTGCCTGATTGCGAGTCGCAAATGTCTAACCTGTTCTTCTCTCTCCCTGCCCCGGCCCCCGGTGCGCTCGCGGGCCCCTGGGTTGACGTAAGCAAGCTCGGTGGTCAGAAGACCATCAAGGTAAGCGGCACGCACAAGCTTCCCGCCACCGTGGTCATCGACATCTGCATGGGCGATGACGATGATGCGTTCGACAGCCCCCTTCAGTTTTCCAGCCTCGGACGAAAGACGCTCAACTCGGCGGCTCGTATGATGCGGGTGCGCAGCAAGCGGCCGATGGCTGCAACTGTCGAGGTCGCCGGCGACAGCTCGGGTTCACGGTTCACTGAACTTCCGCTGCCGGACCGAGCCGGCGAAGGCGCCATCGTGGATGTCGGGGGCTTCGGTAAGTCGATGTCGGTGCTGGTCTCGCATGGCAAGTGGTCTGGCTCCGTCAACATCCAGGTCAGCGACGACGGGGAGCACTTCTCCGACGTCGTAACGATGACTACAGGCGGCCTCAAGACGTTCGAACTGCAAGGCCGCTACATGCGGGCTCGACGCAGCGGCGTGGCTCCATCGAGCTACCAGTACGTGCCGCGCGTTGACGTGGGGGCCGCGAACGATGCCGCCGGCGAGGCAGGCGCGCTCGAAGTCAACCACGAGGGGCGGTTTGTGGGTTCACGAAACCGCGTTAACTTCGTCGGCGCCGGCGTCGACGTTAAGGACGACCCGAAGAACGATCGTGTCAACGTTCAGGTCGCCGGCGGCTTAGCAGGGGTCGGTGGTGGATCCATCTTCATGTGGGGCGCCGAGCACGTCGGCTGCGACACCAAGAGGCGCTACCTGCCTTTCGGCCCGACCTGGGGCATGGCCGAACTCGCCAGCCATTGGGGCTTTTGCGTGCCGCGAGACGGCACTTTTCGATCGCTGTTTGCGCGTCACAACGCCGAGGCCCCCGCGAGGGCGACGTACACCCTTCACGTTAACGGCGAAGCCACCGAGCTGTCGTGCTCCGTGAACGGCACCGGCAAGCCTGGCGTTGACAGGGACAACGCCGTCGCCGTCAAGGCCGGCGACCTGGTCGAGCTCGTCGTCACCAAAGACCAACCGATCAATGATAGCCGGCTGTTTGCCGTCGTCACCATGGAGCTTGTCTGATGCCACTTGCCGATGATGTTGTCCGCTATCGACTTGCGAAGTTCGCTGGCCTCGAGCACCTCGGGGGTGAAATTCAGATCACCAAAGCATCCAATACGATCGTCGAGCTGTACCTGGGCGGGGTCGCAGAGTCTGACGCGGACGCATTTATGGCCGCCCATGGCTTCGTGCGCGACGACGACGCAGTACTGGCGCAGCCAGACGGCCACGGGCTGCGGCACGCCGATCCCGACGGCGATCTGATTCCGCTTGCGACGAAGGAGCGCCCTGGCCTTCTGAGAACACCTCGACTCCATCGAGACGGGCGCGACCCGCAACGAGTTTGGTAGTGAGGCTACGCCGGTCATCGGCCACGCCGAAGCTCACGGTGGTGTTTCGGGGCTGTCGGCAAGGTCGGACCATGCCCATGTCGCGCTGATTGGGGAGCCTGCGCACTTGGTAGCGGGTGGCTCGACCAAGGAAGGAGTGCTCAAGTCGCTTGCCGCCGCTGATCACGGACACGCCGTGCCGGTCGCGGCCCCTGCCGAGCTCGACGCCGGCGCCGGCGCCGAGGGCAAGCTCTTGTCCTTTGTTCGCGCCGA
>JBDHDY010000187.1:0-6612 GCA_039591275.1 Gemmatimonadota bacterium
TTCCTGTCGAGCTTTGACGTGTCAGCCCTGCCCGCGATGGTGATCGCGTCAGCGCTGCTGTCGGTCGTGCTTGCCTTTCTAGCCTCTCATGTGATGACCGCGGTGGGTCCGGCCCGACTCGTGCCCATGGTATTCGCCGCCAGCGCGGCGCTCCTCCTGATCGAGTGGTGGCTGCTCGAGCCGTTCCGCCGACCGGTTGCCGTCATCGTGTACCTCCACTACGGTGGACTCGGCGCCCTGCTCGTTTCCGGGTTCTGGTCCATCGTGAACGAGCGCTTCGATCCGCGGACAGCCAAGAAGCACGTAGGCCGCATTGCCGCCGGGGCGACGGTGGGTGGGCTGCTGGGCGGCCTGCTCGCCGAACGTGTCGCGGCAACCCTGTCCATGGCTGCAATGTTGCCCATCCTGGCCAGCCTCCACTTCCTCTGCGCCTTATTGGTGATGGGCCTCAAGCCGAGCAGCGCAACCGCGGCCGGGTCTTCTCGGACGCCCGCCTCCAACCCAACTGAAAAGAAGGAGCGGCGCTCGGGCCTCAGGATCATCGCGGAAACGTCATACCTCCGCAGCCTTGTCGCACTCGTACTGCTAGCATCGGTGAGCGAAGTGCTAATCGACTACGTGTTCAAGGCTCGGGCATCTGCGGCATTCGGAAGCGGGGAAGACTTGTTGCGGCTATTCGGCGTTTTCTACACCGGTGTCGCGTTGCTCACAGTCGCTATCCAAACCACCGCGAGTCGCTTAACGCTCCAGAAACTCGGACTGGCACGCACCGTGGCGATCCTCCCATCCACCCTGGCCGTGGGCAGTGCCGGGGCCCTGTTCGCGCCCGGGCTTGTGAGCGCCGCCATCGCGCGAGGAGCCGAAGCGGTGATGCGCAACTCACTCTATCGTCCGGCCTACGAACTGCTGTTTACGCCAATCGGGCAGCGGCAAAAACGCGCGACGAAGACGCTGGTGGATGTGGGCGTCGTCCGCCTCGGAGACATGACCGGCGGTGCCCTCGTCCAGGCAACTCTCCTAGTGGCAGCCGGGAGTGCTCTCGCCGCCCTGCTCGGCTTTGCGATCGCCCTGGCCGTCGTGGCTGGGCTGGTCGCGATACGGCTGCACCGGGGTTACGTCCGGACCCTGGAAAGGAGCCTCGTGTCCCGCGCGGCTCAGCTCGACCTCGCAGAGATCGAAGACGTCACCACAAGAACCGCAATGCTGCAGACCGTGGGAACATTGGGACTTGCACCCATAAGCGATGAATCACTAATGGCACCGGCGGCTGAGGCGGGACCGCCTAGCGGAGCCGTGATGGAGGCCCATCCCGAGCCACACCTCGATCCCGAGGTCAGGCGCATTGTGGAGCTGCGCTCAGGTGACCCTGACGGGGTACGGCGCGCGCTGGCAGGGAGACCGCTGACGCCAACGCTCGTACCTCACGCCACACCGTTGCTCGCCTGGGACCAAGTTGCGCCCCAGGCGATCCAGGCGCTTCGCGACGTGGCGCCCATCGTCACCGGTCAACTGGTGGACCGCCTTCTGGACCGGGACGAAGAGTTCGCGGTGCGGCGTCGCATCCCCCTGGTGCTAGCCGCATGTCCCACTGAGCGGGCCGTCGAGGGCCTCCTCAGGGGGCTCGAGGACCAGCGCTTCGAGGTCCGCTATCGCTGCGGCCTCGCGCTCTCGCGGCTGCTCGAACTCAATCCAAAACTTCGCGCAAACCCGGAACGGGCTGCCGCTGCCGTGCTACGGGAGGTTGCGGTCGACCGGAGAGTCTGGGAGAGCCATCGACTACTAGACCAAATGGAGGACGAGGAGTGGTCACCGGTTGTCGACGAAGTGCTCCGCGACCGAGCGAGCCGCAGCCTCGAGCACGTGTTCACAGTCCTGGCCCTGTTCCTGCCCAGGCAGCCGCTCAAGATCGCGTTTCGTGGATTGCACACGGATGACACACTCCTGCGCGGCACTGCACTCGAGTACCTCGAGACCGCGCTGCCTGCTGACATCCGCGAGCAACTCTGGCCTTTCCTCGAGGACAGCCGTCCCAAAACGCAGCAGACTCGACCCTCTGGTGAGGTCCTCGCCCAATTGCTTCAGTCCAACAACTCGATCGCCATCAATCTCGACGAGCTACGCCGAAAGTCACAGAGCTAGAGGACGGTAGCTGGATCTCCTCAATCAGACGCCAGCGCAGGTGCTAGGATCTTCTCCTCGCTCGGCTCCCCGATTTGGCGGGTCGGGTGGTTTGTCTCCCACCAGCGGCGCGCACGGTCTTCAGTCCACGGCTCGTCGAGTTTCAGGCCGGCAAGAAGCTGTCCTAGCTCCTCACCGTCCGCTGGCCGGTCTTCCCGGCGCTTCGCCAGGCACGCAAGAACGAGTTGATCGAGATCCCGGGAGACATCGAGTTCCGTGCGCTGAGACGGTGGCTCCGGAACGTCCTGGATGTGCCGGTGCATCATGGCGACCGGGCTCTGCGCCTCGAACACGAGCTGACCTGTGAGGAGCCAGTAAGCCACACACCCAAGCGAGTACACGTCGGCGCGCTGGTCGGGCTTTTCACCCATTGCTATCTCAGGGGCCATGTAAGCTGGTGTGCCTGTGGTCATCTGGGGGGCTGTTAGTGCGGTGTCTTCCTGCGGTCCAATACCCTTGACCAACCCGAAGTCCAGAACCTTGATGAAGTCGACAGTCAATCCCAGACGGCTAACGTGGACGTTCGACGGCTTGATGTCACGGTGGATGAGTCCGGTAGCATGCGCCTCGCCAATAGACAAGCATGTCTGGCGCAGGAGGTGGACGGCACGCTCGGAGGGTATCGGTCCGAAGCGCTCGACAAGGGTTTCCAAGTCCAGCCCGTCGAGCAGCTCCATCACGTAGTAAAAGGTCCCGTCGTCGGCAACGCCGAAGTCATAGAGCTCGATGGTGTGCGGTGAACGGAGCCCTGCCGCCGCCCGCGCCTCGCGCCGGAAACGCTCCATGATGACATGAGCGCTCGCGAAGCTGCTCCCCCCCAGAACCTCTGGGCGGATCAGCTTGATTGCCGCCGGCCGGGCGAGCATACGGTGGGTCGCACGGTGTACCTCGCCCATTCCACCCCGGGCCACGAGCCCGCCCAGGGTATAGCTGCCCAGCTCTCGCGCCTTCTTCACACTGCGGCCGAGTCCCACGATGATGTGTGCGGAGATCGCGGCCAGCACGGCGCACACGTAGTTGGGAATGAAGGTCCAACCCACTTGGTAAACCGTAGCCGGCAGCTCTACTCCCCTGAGCGATGCGATTCCAAATCCGACGGGATCCATGGAAGCCGCAGCGAACGCAGCAACGAATGTCTTACCGGGTGTGGTGGGAGCAATCATGGGATAGAGAAGAATCACCACGCAGATCCAGGAGACAGTCCCCGGCATCGGCAGAGGTTGCCACTGGTTGAGCAGCCCGGCCAGAAACGCAGTCGCCACCTCGAACACCAAACCCAGATCGAGGAGTAATTGCGGGCGGTGGTGCAAGTTACGGGCGACGAAGATCATCGCGATGGACATCACTAACCCGATGGCTGCAATGAGATTGCCGGGCATTGGCCACACATTGCTGAAATGGCCCAGGTGTTGCTCGACGCCACCGACAATGCGAAACACCACATTGACCATGAAGAGTTCGAACGCCCACAGAACGGCAAACACGAGACTCGCGGTCCCGACTCGCTTACACGATTGCCCAAGCAGGTCGCTGGGCAACGAACTAAAACGCCCTGTAGCTCGACTCGTTCGCTTCGGTGAAGGTGCGGCTATCATCCTATCGGCGCTCACGCCTGGCTCCTGCCTCGATGTAGTGACTACAGTTTGATGCGTGTGTACCTAAAATGCGAACCCCGCTTGTATGTAGACTCCCGTCCGCTGATCGATCTCAGTTCCAACTTCACTCCGCGCCACGGCGACGCTCAACGTGGAAGCCGGATCGAGAAATGATAGCCACACGCCCCCTCCCACTGCGTTGTGCCACCGGTCGGACGACTCCCGTTCAAGGAAGACTCGTCCGATGTCCCCGAGTCCAAACACGCCAATATGGCCCGGCAAGAAGAGGAAAATCCGACTTAACCGAAGCCGAAGCTCGGCGTTGCCGTACACAGACGCATCACCAGCGTAGCGGTTTTGGCGCCCCAGCCGCACGGTGGCGGCGTCGCCGATGTAGGCGGCTTCCTGGAACGGCAACGTCCCCCACACCTTCTTTGCGCCAGCCCGCAGCGCAAGCGTAGGGCGCAACGGCGCGCGTGTCGCCGAGAGATAAGTCGCCGCCTCCGCGTGCACCTCGCCAAACGTGCTCACCACATCCCACAAAGCGGGATACAGGCTGCTGCCCGCGGTCAGGTGCACGCCGCGAGTGGCGGCCGCCGGGATATCACGCGTGTCAACTTCCAGATGAGCCCGCAAGCCCAGCTGCCCGAAGTTCCCCGAGCCATAAAGATCCGGAATGGTTGCGAGAAAGCGTCCGGACCGATCGGCTGTGCTCGAGTACTTCAGTGTCGGCCCGACGGACAGCTCCGCCCGCGAGCCGAGCGACATCACCAGCGTGTTGTCCAGCGAGTATTGCGTGTGATTCACGCGGTAGAACTCGTTGTCGTTGGGGCCAAGCAGCTGGATCTCATTGCCGAACCCGTGGAACCTGAGGATCTCGATACCGGAAGCACGCGCGTCCAACTCGACACGCAAGCGAGAGTTGGCACGGTGGAACTGAGCGGCAAGGCTAAACCGGCCGGTCTGCCCACCAGTGGAGTACCCGGCACGCATCAGCACCCTTGATGCAAACGGGAGATGGCGAAAGCCATAGCGCACACGGTACGCTCCCCCACCGATGAAAAAGCCAACGTCGGGACTCAAACTTGCCCAGGTCACGGCACGCCACATCTGTCCCCAATCTCTGGGTGGCAACTCCGTGGGAGTCCTTTTGGGGGGCAGCACGAATTCTCGGCGATCCACCTTCACCGGCGTCGCTCCGCCAGCGCGATCGCCGTCGGCCGTGTAGAGTCGCACACCACCACCCCGAGAAGAATTGATGACCAGGTCGCTACCGTCGCCACCTATGAACCGAAGAGTCATCGCATCAGCGTCACCGCGCACGACGACGCTATCGTCCCCACCGTGGAGATACACACGGATCTCCGACGTCTCCCGCGAGTCAAAATGGCGACGGAAGTAGGGCGCTGCATCGGATGTGGCTGTGCGGCGCGCGAGCGTGAGGTCCACAGACCCATCGCTCCCCCGGTCGACCGTGGCGACTTCCCCTTCATCTGTTGCGTGGACGGCGACCTCTCGGGCAAGCAGGCGATAGAATCGATCCGCAGTCTGCTTCAGATCGTCGCGCCGCCGTTTGAGGGCATGAGCCATGCGCGACCCGTCGATCACTCGATACTCTGTGGGCATGGCGCTCACGGCAGCATCAATCACGGAGTCACTGATGCGTGTCTGGAGCGAGGTGGCAACCGAGTCCCACACCGGCTTTTCCAACTCCATGAGAAACCTGCGGTCGAGCTCCCGTCCGTTCCAAGTCAAGCCGAAGATGCTTGGATACACGTTGCCGAAGTTGACGATCTGTGGAGTCGTGATGCGGCCGAGCGCCAAGATGAGCCCGTCATACCGGACAAACGCTTGATCACGATCTTCGGGGATGGGCACCCAGCGCGTCACGGGCTCGTCACCGAATCTCGCCCATCCCCACTGTCCGCGATGTCGGTCCCAATCCCCTATGAGGAGATCAACCAGCCGCGCGGCTAGCAAGGCGCGGGCATCCACTCGGTCTCGTGAGCTCTGCTGGACCCGCTCGAAGATCTCGTCCCCGTCAATGATCTCGGCCGCGCCGGCGAACGGTACGGCATGCTCCGTGATCGCTCGCTCCTCGATGAACCCCAGTGTTCCGGCGAACCTCTCTCGAAACTCCCCCAGGTCGGCAACGTCCGGTAGTACTACGAGTCGCGGGTTGGTGTGCAGGATCCCGGCAGCAGCCATCAGGGGCGCAGCCAACGCCGGACCAGCCGGATGTGCCGAGCTGGTCTGGTCTCGCACGAGTTGCTCTACGAACGTGCCCTCGAGCTCGGGGGGGAGAATGGAGGGGTCCTTGTCCACTGACCGGAAACCGTACTGGAAACCGTCATTTCCACGGAACCGCAGAGACTTGGTCTGGAAACCTCCGCCAGCCGTAGTGGGCGTAAGCCCTCCACCAAACGACTGCATATCGAGGATTCCCACAGCGAGGCGGGCCGTCCACAGATCCCGGTAGTGCCGCCCAAACAGGATGCGGTGAAGTCCACCCGCCTCGTATTGGCTCCCGGCACTGACCACGGTATCTCGTGCCGACCCCCCGGCCTGGGCGTACACCGGGCCGGGCCGTGCGGCACCTCCCTGAAGCAGAAGTGCCGCAAGGCCCACCACCGGTGAGGCCAGCCGGGCAAATCGAGAAGCATATGCGTTCATGAAGCCCACCCCCGCGCCAAGCCAAGCTCTAGCGGCACATAGGACCTTTCCGACGGTGATGTCTCTATTTCGACCGCTCATATAACGGTATGTTCTCTGCCAGGGAACCCGCAAATAGGAGCACCCATCAGCAGCGAGACGCTGTTTCGGCCCAGGGCCACCGGAC
>JBDHDY010000188.1:0-6604 GCA_039591275.1 Gemmatimonadota bacterium
CTGAAATTGATGCCCCATATCTGCTCCCCTCCCTTTCTGAAACGGAGAGACCGAAACGGGATGGCCATCTCTACCGTCCAGCCGTCGTGCACTCGTTGTGTGCGTGCGATCCAGGGAGAATCCCAGCTCGCGTTGACCTCACGGCCCTCGTTCGTCACCTGCTGATCTGCTCGCCCACCTGCCGCATTGGTCGCGAAGAGATATCCGTTACGTCGATCACCAAACGTGTCGAGGATAACCTCGAAGCCATCCTGGTTCTCTCGCCGGAAATCCCGCCGGATATCAGTGATGACGACGCCGCTGGGATTCTCGTCATAGCAGTACGCAGCGACATAGAGGTAGCTCTCGTCGAACGCAACCCACACATGGGTTCGCTCTGTGGCTGCGCTCCCTTCGTCCGGCTCGGCCTGCACAAATCCCGTTACCGGCGCTGCCTCCCGCCACAGCGGATCATCGAGCACGCCATCGATCTCGACAGAGGAAGGCGCGTACACCGCGGCAATCTCCAGCCGGCCGTCGTCAGAGAACCTCGGCTCCGCCGGCGTCCGCCGGGAAGACACCGACGACGGACTCTGAGGTGAAACCTGGGGAGAACCAGAAACGGGGCGTGGCGCCGCCGCCAGGAGTAGCGTGGCAAACGTTGCGGCGATTGAAGCGCGCAAGACGACCTCCGAACCTCAACAGGTACACACCGCGGCCCCCAACCCGACCGACCTGGACGGGAGGTCCCTGCTCTTCCGGACTCCAGCTGGTCGAGGAGGTGGAACTGCGCACTAAGATAGGAATTCGCCTGATTCGTGGCGAGAGCCGAACATGAAATTCGGGTTTCAGTAACGTGAAAGAAACTTCACGACGGCCCCCTGAACGTCCTGGCTTGCGATGCTGAGGGCCGTCGTCATCCAATCAGCGTCGTGGCGGAACCACCATGCTGATCTCCCGCGGAATGGCCCGACGAGCGGCCTCACTAGCCTGCTCAATGGTCGCCGTAGCACGCTGAATGGCTTCGACCAGCCGACCCGCTTGCACCCGCGCCTCCTCCCACAACCCATCCTCCATCATCTCCCGCACACCGGGTAAGGTCTTGGCGGCGTAACCCTCGTAGTATCCAGGCGCATAGACCAGATTGCGGTACCACGGTCGTCTGGGTAGCCCACGCTCATCGATCAAATCGCGCTCGGTTTTCATGATCAGGCTGTTGACCTCGTGGAGGGTTTCCTCGTGTTGCGCCACCCACTCGGCGCCACCGCTCAACACCTGCTGGTATACCGCGCCGGCGGTGGCGGCTACCGCCCGCATCTCACCGTTGGCACCGGCCATATTACGCAACTCGCTTGAAAGCCGGCCGGCGCTGTCCATGTCGATGAGCTCGTCAATGTACCGTGCGATGGCGTCACCTGAGCCGGCGAAGTCGAACGGTAACACCTCGGCATTGGCGAGACGCATGATCATCCGCCCCACCATGTCAGCCAACGCCGCACCGTACACATAACCAGGATCACCGAACCGCTGATAGTAGTCGAAGGTATCGTACAGCGAGTGGTAGATCCCGTTGCCGCTTCCATAACCCAGGCTCATTGATGGTACGCCCAGGTGGTCGACGAACACGGTGTAATCGGATCCCGATCCCAACGGCCCTAGACCCACGCCCTCCCCGCGCTGCGCAGCCCATGCTTCATACAGACTGGTGCCTGACGGATGCGGCGCATCCCGAGCAGTCTCGACCACGAACTGCTCGATGGAGTGGTTTCCGGACGCGCTCCAATTACCCGCGGTGTAACTCTCGCGGTTGATGTAAATCACCATGTTCTCCTGGAGCTCTCCCGCCATCTGCTCACCCCATTCCGTAGAGCCCAGCAGGAAAAAATCCTCACCGCCCCAGCTTCCGATCACGATCGAGCGGCGGGGCGTGAAGCCCTGCTTCACGGCTTCGGCGATGCCCCGCGCAGTTTCCAAGAGTGACACCGCACCGCTCGTGGGATCCCGCGCACCCAGCACCCAACCGTCGCGGTGGCCGGCTGCAAGCACGAACCGGTCGGGCTCGACACTCCCCTTAATAGTCCCGAACACATTCCACACCGGGCGTTGCTGGTAGTCGAACTCGATGTGCATCTCGACTTTTCCCGGACCCGGCCCGATGTGGTACGTGAGGGGTAGGCCGCCCTGCCACCCCGGCGGCACCACTGGTCCATCGATATGACGCAGTAGCTTCACTGCCTCGCCGTAGGAGATCGGGTGCGCGGGGATCTTCTGGATATTGGCCGCCTCTGCAATCGGGATGCGCTCCACGCCTTCGATGGACGGCTGGAACGGAGTCAGCGGATCACCGGGGTAGAGCGGCACATCGAGGTAACTCCCCCGCTGCACGCCCGTGGGTGGTCGCCACTTGCCCTTGGGATACACATCGCCGCGCACGTAGCCGTCGTCTTGGGGATCCGAATAGATGATCACGCCAACCGCTCCGCGGTTCGCGGCCTCTCGCACTTTCATACCGCGCATCTGGCCGGGACTTCCCCCATAGCGCACGATGACGATCTTGCCCTCGAGAGACACGCCCATTTCGTCCAGCAGACGGTAATCCCGGATGCGGCCGTAATTGGCATACACGAGCTCGCCTGACACATCCCCCGGCGTGACATACGCCGCCATGGGTGGGAGCGCTCCCTCCACATACGTGTCCGGATCTTCCGGCATCGGCGGTTCGATAACGGAGATCTCCACCCGCTCGGGCTCGACAAGCGTGATGCGCTGCGGGTTGGGACCCGGCCACGGCACCAGGATGTCGTACTTGACCATCTCCGTTTCGAAGCCGAACTCCTGGAGGCGATCGCGGATGTAGAGGCCCAACTCATAGTTTGCCTCTGTCCCCGCGTGGTGTGGCCGGCGCGTCAAGGCGTAATGGTACTCCCGCATCCTTGCCGTGTCGGGCACACTGGCCATGATCCGCTCGGCGACAAGCTCTCGCTCCGCGCTCTCAGCACTGAAGCCCATGATCCGGCTTGGCGGCTGTTGGCCAAGAGATGGGGACGCGAAAACACCGAGTGCGAGGGACGCACTTACGAGCTTTGCTATCATTGATGACTCCGGATGGCCGGTGGAAAATGTGGGACGA
Source organism: Gemmatimonadota bacterium (assembly GCA_039591275.1). GTDB lineage: Bacteria > Gemmatimonadota > Gemmatimonadetes > Gemmatimonadales > GWC2-71-9 > JBDHDY01. Next base: position 3,110 of record JBDHDY010000188.1, read on the forward strand.
ACCTCCCTCTCACTTCTCACTTCTCACTTCTCACTTCTCACTTCAGAATCTACTGCTGGACGATCAGCCGGCTAGGCGGGAAGGGGCAAGGTTCTCGGACTGGAAGAGCTACTGGATGTCTTCAGGCGGGGTGTCAACCAACGGCGGCGCGGCATAGCGGCGCCCCTGCAACAATTGCAGGAGCCCCGGATCGGGATTGAGATGATAGGCACGGCTGAGGTTCTTGAGGCTCCGTTCTCGATCCCCCATCGTGTCATACCCATGAGCGAGTTGAAGGAACACCTGGCTCAGGTTTGACGCGGCCACCCCGTTCGTGTGGCGATCCAGCGCCAGCGTTTCGGCATCAAACAAACCGGCGTAGCGGTAGACGTTCCATGCGAGGGAGTCGGTCCGTGGGAGATCGACCGGAATACCAAACAGACCTTCCGTCAACCGATCCGTATCAGGTTCGTCTTCAACGTAGAGTCTGTAAGCCAGTCCCTCCTGCACAAGAGAGTCACCCAAACGCACCAGACCGTTTCCTCCGGCCGAGCTCGCAAAATAGATCGGCCGGCGATCCCAATTCTCTTGGATCAGGCGGAGGGTCACTATGTCCTGGACGCGCAGCACCGTGCGGGCTGGATACGTTTGGTCGATCGAGCCCACGCGAAAACGAAGTGGCTGCGGCAAGACCAAGGGTCGGAGTGAGGCGATCTCGTTGTCAGTCAGACTGTGGATCGGTGGCGGCGGTCCGTCGGGTGCCAGGTTTGCGAACCACGGCGCCTGATCAGGCTCAAACTCCTGAACGGGCCTGTCACGCAGTTGTCGAACGAACCAGTCTGTGTTGCTGAGGGTCTGCACCACTACCGTCACGTCCGGGCGCATGCCCTCCACTACTTGTTTGTACCACAGTGGATACGTGTCGTTATCTCCGCCGGTGAATAGGATCGCGTAGGGTTCGACGGTCTGGAGGAGATCGTAGCCAAAATCGCCAGCCAATTCGACATCGGGGCCGTGTGCACGGCTTGCAGCAGGAAAATTCAACGCGAAGGGTATTATCGCCACGCAAAATGCGGGGAGTGCAAGTAGCGGTGCACTCCGTTTCGTTATGGCGATGTTGCTGAGCACTACGCAGCACATTCGGTAGAGTCCTGCGACACCGATGCCAGCAAACAGCCCCCACATCTGAAATGAAACCGTGAAGAAGTAATCTCGTTCTCGGACTTCGTGCATGCTGCGGTCGGGGTAGAGATCAAACCCCAGCGAAAAGCCCGGCTTGAAGTTCATGTAGCCCAACAAACCGGGACCGGTGATCAGGAATGTCAAGAGCAGCAGCCAGAATAGGGACCGGTCCCGCCGCCGCACGATCGACGCTCCGTAGATACCAAGAGAGGTGAAGGCCATGGTGAATGGGAAGCGGATTTTGGCAAATACCGGCTCAGCGGCAGCCAATCCGTTCGACCACTGCCAGTCGAAGTACTGGAGGTAGTTCTGGATCTGGAGCCACACCATGCCAAACGTCCGACCCGGATTCGCTGCTCCGGATTCGTAGAGGGGGTTGTCCATCGGAAGGCGTACCGGATATTGCTCCCGCCGAATCACCGCTACCAGAGCATCCCACGTAGACGGATCTGACATGTTGATGATCGGCCCGATGGACGCGCGGATGTACAAGAACAGGTAGGTCGAAACACCAACAGCGGCGGCACACACCGCCGCGACTGCGAATCCTCCCCCGCCGGCCGTCGCCGCATGCACCGCGGCTCCCAGGAACAGCACGCCGGACACCATGAGCAACGAGGAGCTGCCGAGTCCGGTCCCGATCAAGAGTGCCCAGATCGCGGCTACCACCATCAACTGCGCCCACTCCGCTCGGCGGCTCCGTGGGTCGCTCAGTGGATCCGTGCGCAGCACGTGCCACATGAAGCCCACAACCGCCGGCCCGACGAGCAGCGCCAGTAGGTGGTTGCCTACGGAAAGCGCACCGAGGTACACAATGAGGAGCAACAGGTGAGTGGCACGGGCAGTACCCCTGTGTTTTCGCCAAAAGGCTGCCAGACACAGGGTGGCCGCAATGCAGAACGCCGCCACCATGTACACCTCGGACTCGTTCGCGTTTTGCCAGACGGTAAAGGCAAACGCTGACACGAGAGCTGCCGCTGCTGCTCCCCACCGAGGAAATGCCGCATCCGGCAGCTCACGCCTGCCCCGACCCCGCAGCGCCCAAAACACGACGAGATACAGCAAGGCTGCCGCCGCCGCGCTGAACACGGCCGTCATGAGATTCACCCGGTAGGCATACTCGCCGAAGGGTACGATCGACGCCCACGCGTGCGAGAGAAACACGAAGAGCGGGGTTCCCGGTGGGTGGGGAACGCCGAGCGCCTTGGACGCCGCGAGAAACTCGCCAGCATCCCAAAACGTCACTGAGGGCGCCAATGTCCACACATATCCGGCCAGAACTACCGCGAAAATGACAATGGCCGTTCCGTAGCCGCGCAAGCTAGCCCGGGCGGTTTGGACGCGCGCTTTCAAGGCGTGGAGTGACACACCCCACAACTCGCGTGGCCAGAACCGCATCGCAGCAACCGGCCCGGCCCGACCGATCTCATCCCAACACATGTCGCGAAACGCTTGAGTCATGTGACTGGCGAATCGCGTTCTGTACTCCACGGGGTACAAGCGCAGTAACGCTCGGTACACGGCCACCGAAATGGCCACGAGGAGCCGTCGAGAGACCAAAATCACCGTGCGCCGGCGCGAGCGGCGGTGGCTATGCCGGAAATCAACTTCTTCTTCCGCGCGACTTCGACTAGTTCGACCATGCGATGAGCTTCCGCGCGCGCCACCTTCTTCCCGAACGCCGTTAGGCAGTAATAGCGCCTGCGTTCGTCGTCTCGTTCACGTTGCGGGCGTCGATCGGTCTCGGTGATCAATCCATCGTCCAATAATCGCTTGATCGCGGCGTAAAGCGTCCCAGTGCTCAGCTTCACCTTGCCGCTGCTACGCCTCTCTACTTCCTTGATAATGGCATAGCCGTGGCGCTCGCTATCGGCTAGTGCCAGAAGGATCTGAAAGACGGGCTGCGTGAGGGGGATGACGGTCTGCGGATCGGCCTCGGCGCTGGGCATCTGATCTCCGTGATGGCGAGTCGGACTACTATGGCGTTGGACAATATATTGTATGGCGACATAGTGTGGTCGGTCAAGGGGAGAAGTGAGAAGTGAGAAGGGAGAAGGAAGCTGGCAGCCGGCCGCTGGCAGCGGGAAGGGAAAGGTGCGGGGCTACCTCCCCCCTCTCTCCCCAACGAGCTGCGCAAGCTCGCGGCGCACCTGATCCACCTCGTCCTGAGCGGCAGGCTCATGGTTGGAACGGAGCGCGAGGTAATGGTCGTATGCGCGGATCGCTCCGTCGCGGTCACCGGTGAGTGCGGCCAGACGACCCTCCTCTCGCAGGGAAGTCGAAAGGGCGATGACCCCGTCCTCCTCGTAGGGTCGGCTTCTGATGACGGCCAGC
>JBDHDY010000189.1:0-6503 GCA_039591275.1 Gemmatimonadota bacterium
GGGCGGGGCTGCTTCCCTTGACAATCTAGGGGAAAGGGCATATGCTCTACCCTAGAAGATCTAAGGGAGCTGCGGGGAAGTAATGGGAGTGGGGCCCGACAGAGCAGCTGGAGGCGATGCTGTTGCAGAGTATGGGAGAGTCGCGAGTTAAAGCCCAATCCCCACTGCCCCATCATGAAAGGCACACCATGACTCCAGTCAATCCAGAGCGCCTCCACGGGACGCTCGAGCTCCTCGTGTTGAAGCTCCTCGAGGCGCAGCCCATGAACGGTTATGCGATTGGTCGCCGGATCCAGGATCTCAGCGACGACCACCTGCAAATTGAGGAGGGGTCGCTCTATCCGGCATTGTACCGCATGGAGCGCCGCGGGTGGCTCAAGGCCGAGTGGGGGAAGTCGCAAAACAACCGGCGGGCCAAATTCTATGGCCTGACGAAGGCCGGGAGAAAACACCTCGAGCAAGACGCCGAAGATTGGGGTCGCTTCACTGACGCCGTCGGAAAAATCCTGGAGTCGGCGTGACGCGGAGGAGAGTTACCGGGTGGGGCTCGCGACTCCGGCTTCGTGTGCGGGCCTTCCTGAAGCGGGAGCGGGTCCGCCGAGAGATCGACGGTGAGCTCCACTACCACATCGAGATGCGGACTCGTGATCTGGTCGCCGGAGGGATGGCACCGGCGGACGCTCGTGCCGAGGCGCTCAGACGGTTTGGCGATCTCGAAAAAACTCGCATTGTCTGCCACGAGATTCTCATGGTCGAGCCGACTGAGAAAGGCGACGGGCTCATGAAGGAACTGGTCCAAGATATTCGCTATACCGTCCGTTCCCTCGTGAAGGCTCCCGGGTTTGCCCTGGTAGTGGTGCTCACCCTCGGGCTGGGTATCGGTGCCAACACGGCCATCTTCAGCGTGGTCGATGGCGTGCTGTTGCGACCGCTTCCGTACAGTGATCCCGACCGCTTGGTTCGGCTCTGGGAGAACGACCGACTGCGAGGCACGCAGCAGGAGGGTTTTTCCCTGCCGGATTACTTCGACGTTTTGGAGCGAAATCGCGTTTTCCAAGACATGGCGACATGGCTCCGGCCAGAGGCCACCCTGACCGGTCCCGACAATGAGCCTCAGCGGGTCGCTATGGCGAGAGCCAGCCACACCCTCTTCCCCATGTTGGGGGTCGCGCCGGCGATGGGCCGCGTCTATTCGGCCGAGGAGGACGGGACGGGTGGCGAACGCGTCGTCGTGTTGAGCCATCGCTTTTGGGTGAGTCGGTTCGGCGGGGACGAGAACGTCGTCGGCAAGACAGTCGTTCTCGACGATGTCTCCTCCCAAGTGATCGGTGTGATGCCGGCGGGTTTCGGGTTTCCGGATCCGGCCATCGATCTGTGGACGCCGCTTCAGATGGGATCAACCTCCATCCCGCGTGGCAATCACAGCTTCCGGGTTCTGGCGCGTCTGCCGCACGACGTGACCATCGATCAGGCCAACGCGGACGTTACGGCGATTGCCGCTGCCCTGGAACAAGAATACGCGGACGACAACCTTGGCCGCGGCATGTGGGCCGAATCGCTGATGGAAGCGACCGTCGGCGACGTTCGCACTCCGTTGCTCGTGCTATTGGGAGCCGTGGGATTAGTGCTGCTCGTGGCGTGTGTCAACGTGACGAACTTGCTTTTTGCCCGCGCATCGGTGCGAGAGCGGGAGGTGGCCATCCGCACAGCCCTCGGAGCCGGACGGCGCCGCTTGATGCGGCAGTTTCTGACGGAGAGCGCGGTCCTGGCGTTCACGGGGGGAACGGTGGGCGTGCTCGTTGCGTACTGGAGTATCCGATTGTTGCTGGTGATGGGATCGCAGGATCTCCCGCGCCTCCACAACGTCGGCATCGATTTACGCGTTCTCGCCTTCACGTTGCTCTGCGCGCTGGGAACGGGGGTGCTCTTCGGTCTCTTGCCCGCCGTTCAGGTCTCGCGTCCGGATCTACAAACGGCGTTCAGGGAAGGTGGGCGGGGGTCGTCCGAGGGGCTCGGGAAGCAACGCCTTCGCCGGTTGCTGGTAATTGCCGAGGTCGGTCTATCTGTTGTGCTGGTAACTGGTGCGGGACTACTGGTCAAGAGTTTCTGGCGACTACAACAGGTGGATCCGGGGTTCACGGCCGCCAATGTCCTCTCCGTGGACGTGCAGCTGCCGGCCGCACGATATCCGCAGACGTTTGGGGACTTTCCCAATTGGACCGAAGTTCTCCGGTTCCACCAAGAGCTGGAGGAACGGTTGTCGAGCTTGTCAGGAGTTGAAGCAGTGGCCCTCGGCTTGAATACCCCGGTCGATGCGGGGTGGACGACTCGTTTCACCATCGAAGGGCGGCCGGTTGTAGCCGCTGGGGAACAGGAAGAGGCCCGCATCCGGCCGGTGACACACGATTACTTCCGCACCCTGGGTATTCCCATTGTCCGTGGCCGGGGCTTCACGGAGCAGGACAGAGGCGATGCTCCTCTAGTGTTCGTCATCAATGAGGCATTTGCTCGCCGTTACTTTCGAGACGAGGACCCCATCGGCCAGCGCATGACCGTGTGGGGGAATACCGCAGACATCGTCGGGATCGCCAAAGACGTGAAGTTCAGCGGCTTGGACCGGCCGGCGGCTCCAGGTTGGTATATGCAGCTGCGCCGAATGCCGTTCGGAGCGTTTTCGGTGATGGTTCGCACCGCAGGTGATCCCTTGGCCGTGCTGCCGGCCGTGCGGGAGCAGGTGCGGATGCTGGACGGGGATCTTGCGCTCTTCAACATCCGCGCGCTGGCGGATGCGTTGTGGGATTCCGTAGCGCGACGGCGGTTCAACACGCTACTGATGAGCGTTTTCGGCGCCGTGGCAATGGTGCTCGCGGCCGTGGGTATCTACGGGGTTATCTCGTACGCCGTCAACCAGCGCACCCACGAGATCGGCGTGCGGATGTCACTGGGGGCGAGCGGTGGTGCTGTGTTGACGCAGGTCGTGCGGCAGGGGCTAGCCCTCACGGGAGTGGGTGTGATGATTGGTCTTGGTGGATCTTTGCTCTTCGGCCGTGGCTTAGCGAGCCTGCTCTTTGGGGTGAGTCCGACCGATCTACCGACCCTCGGCGCCGTCGTTCTGGTCCTCACGGGCGTGGCCATAGCCGCATCCTATATTCCCGCCCGCCGCGCGAGCCGTATAGATCCCGTGGTGGCGCTCAGGAGCGAGTAAGAAGTGAGAAGTCGGGGAACGGTTCGCCCCTCATAATCCGCGGCTCAGAGCCGCATCTCGGCTGATGTCACTAATAGTGACATGCTGCCACGGCGCGGTTGCCCGGCTGGGCGCGATGTCGCTCTCAGCGACACCTGCCGAGACGCGACTATCAGTCGCGGACAACAAACGCCGCGGGCCACCAGCCCACCCTCTGATTTGTCGCGAGCTCTGCGAAGTAAGAAATGAGAAGTGTGGGGAGCGGCGAGTGGGAGTCTCTATCTGGCATCGGACTCGCCCCTTCTCACCAGCCCGGTTTTCCTTGTCCCCGATACCATAATCCCACCATCATCGTTCGCGGCTACGTCCCGTTACATTACTAGTGGGCAGTATGTAGAGTACTTGAGTCGGTGAAGCTGCTGCACCGATAGATGCACACTTGGGCACATTGAGATATGCCCCGAGCGAGCACCGCTCCGCCATGGGCGGGGGGCGCTTTCCTTAAATAAGGTGGGCTCGACTTGGCTGACGAAAAGAAACGGCCCCGGCTGTCGAACGTTTGGACGGAATCCAGAGAGCTAATCTGGCGGCACCGCAAGCGCTTGGCACTCGGCCTGGTGATAATGGTGATCAACCGCCTGGCGGGGCTCGTGCTGCCGGGGACGTCCAAATATCTCATCGACGAGGTCATCGGCAACCAGCGGATCGAGCTCTTGGGAACGCTGGCCTTGGCGGCGGGGATCGCGACCATCGTGCAGGCTTCCTCATCGTTTGCGCTGTCTCAGATTTTGAGTGTCGCTGCCCAACGCGCCATCACCGAGATGCGCAAAACCGTTCAGGCGCACGTGGTGCGCTTGCCTGTCCGGTTTTTCGACTCCACCAAGACGGGGGTGTTGATTTCTCGCATCATGACGGATGCGGAAGGAATCCGTAATCTCGTGGGGACGGGGCTGGTGCAGATGAGCGGTGGCTTGGTCACAGCCACGATTGCGCTGGTGGTTCTCTTCTATCTGAACTGGCGCCTCACGCTGATGAACATTGTCGTGCTGGCATTGTTCGGCGGGGCGATGGCTCTGGCCTTCACAAAATTGAGACCCATCTTCCGCGAGCGCAGCAAGATCAACGCGGCAGTCACGGGGCGACTGGCGGAAACGCTCAGTGGCGTCCGTGTGGTCAAAGGGTACACGGCCGAGCGACGAGAGAACCTCGTATTCGCGAGGGGCGCTCACAAGCTCTTCCGCAACGTTGCCAAGGCCATTACGGGAATCTCGAGTATCACAGCGTTCACCACGCTCATCGTCGGCGCGATTGGCGTAGTCATGATCATGGTTGGCGGACGTGCGATCATCGGTGGAACGATGACGCTCGGTGATTTCGTGATGTATCTCTTCTTCACCGGTCTCATGGTTTCGCCTCTGGTGCAGATGGCTTCGATTGGAACACAGATCACCGAGGCGTTTGCGGGGCTCGATCGGATTCGGGAACTGCGCCACATGGCAACTGAGGACGAGGAAGACGTGCACCGTACTCCGCTGCCCGACCTGAGTGGAAACGTGGACTTTGAGGACGTTTGGTTCGAGTACAATGCCGACGTGCCGGTTCTCAAAGGTATCTCGTTCAACGCACCTGCAGGCACGACGACGGCGCTCGTTGGATCGAGTGGATCGGGCAAGAGCACGATCATCAGTCTCGTGATGGCATTCAACCGCGCGAAGTCCGGTCGGGTGCTGATCGACGGGCACGATTTTTCATCGATCAAGATGAGGGATTACCGGAGATTCTTGGGGATCGTGTTGCAGGAGAACTTCTTGTTCGATGGCACGGTTGCGGAGAACATCACATTCGGGTCACCCCACGCCACACTGGAGCAGGTACGAGAGGTGGCCCGCATCGCCCACTGTGCGGAATTCATCGAGGAATTCGCCGACGGCTACGACACCATCGTGGGCGAACGCGGCGTCAAATTGTCCGGCGGCCAGCGGCAGCGGATTGCCATCGCCAGGGCAATTCTGGCCGATCCGCGTATTCTGATCTTAGATGAGGCGACGTCGAGTCTCGACAGTGAGAGCGAAGCGCTCATCCAGGATGGCCTCCGATCGTTGTTGCGAGGCAGGACGACGTTTGTGATCGCTCATCGGCTTTCCACGATTCAAAGTGCGGACCAGATCCTCGTGATTGAGGATGGTCAGGTTGTTGAGAGTGGTACGCACGACGAGCTGCTGGCGGCCGAGGGTCGGTACCGCGAGCTCTACGAGAAACAGTACAAGCTCGAACACAACCTGTTCGTCAATCCTGGGGAAGACTTCACACCGGTGCCGGAGAGCCCTCTGGAGGAAGCCCGTGAGCCGTCGGCGCGGGCGCCGCGGAATCTGTGAACAAGTAAGAAGGGAGAAGTGAGAAGGGAGAAGGCCACCCCACCCCACACTACTAGAGCCACAGATTAACGCAGATGAACGCAAGGCCCCCCCCCCCCAGTTTTGTGTTCACCCCACACCACCACCATGTTGGTTCCCCCGACCGCAGGCTATACGTAGTGGCGTTCTGTGGGGAACCTAAATCACGCGTCTATCTGCGTATATCTGTGGCTCGAACTGGTGGAGGGTGGTAGGGCCTTCTCCTTCTCCCCTCTCACTGACTCAGGTTCGGCCAGCGTTTGTTTGCTTAAGTAGGTCCTCCACAAACTCCACGACGTTCTTCCTGGCGCGGTCCAAATCTTGACGCTTGACGACTTCACTTGCTCCAAAAAGCGACTTGTGCTCGTGTCGCTTGACGGCCTCCTCGAACTCGCTGAGGACCGCAATAAAGCTCCTCAATGAAGGCTGCTCGGCATTCATGGCGGAAATCCTCCAGCTAGGCATTGGCCCAGACCGTGACGAGGATCAGCGGGCAACCACAGGCGGCCCTGCGTAAGGCCGCGACTCCGCTGCCGTATCACATCTATAAATCTAACGCGACCCCTGCGGCCGACCAATTCGCAGGAAGAGGCCACGCGGCGTAGTTCAAAAGCATAATTAATGAACACTCGCAGCAGCGGACTCTGGGGTGGTGTTGCCCACCCACGCGGGTCTATCTTCTGGTCCACTTTCATTCGAGGTCGATCGACTGCCATGAGATTATGCAGGTACACCACGACCGTTGGATTTGCCGCGCTCGTTGCAAGCGTGCTCTTTCCCCCACGTGTGCTTTCAGCCCAGCAAGGCCGGCTGACTCCCGTTGCAGCTGTCTATCGCGACGCGGCGGACCGCCTGATCGACGCTGCGCTGCGTGACAGCTTCGCCTACGATCGGCTGGCCGAGCTAGTCGACAAGTTCGGCTCGCG
>JBDHDY010000190.1:0-6423 GCA_039591275.1 Gemmatimonadota bacterium
TGGCCCATCCGCTGGCGGCGCAGGATGCCGTTCCTGTGCTCGAGACGGCGGAGTCGGCCTACGACAAGATCGTCACGCTCAAGGCGGAGTTCACCCAGACGATCATCAACCCTATGTTGGGTGGCCCCGAAGAATCCCAAGGGACCTTGTACCTTTCGCCGCCGGACCGATTTTCCATGCGTTTCAACGATCCGGAGGGGGATCGCATCGTCGCCGACGGTACGTGGCTGTGGCTGTTCACGCCGAGCACCGTCCCCGACCAGGTCATCCGACAGACGATCCCTTCCTCGGGGGCGGCGACTCCGAATCTGTTCGCTCAATTCGTTCACCGTCCGCTGGAACGTTACGATGCTACCTACGTGGGCGCCGACAGCGTCGCCGGAATCCCGGCGGACCGCGTGCGCCTCATCCCTCGGGTAGATGGTATTCCGTTCCGGCAGGCAGTCATCTCGGTGTCGCGGCGGGACGGCATCATGCGGAAGGTAGCCCTGGTGGAGGAGTCGGGTCAGCGACGCTCGCTGGTCTTTAACTCGATCGAGATCAACCGCCCCATCCCAGCCGCCGAGCTCGTCTTCCGGCCTCCTGATGGAACGCGGATCGTCACACCGTAGTAGGCACCACCGACCCGGCAAATAAAAAAAACGCCCGCCATTCAGCGGGCGTCTCTTCGTTAGCCGGTGGTACTCACATCACGGTAGGCTGGGCGCCTCACCCTCGCGCACGCGCTCGACCAGCGAAAAAAGCGCCTCAATGCTCTCGGCCTCACGAAGGAGTTCTAGGGCCTCGAGGACCAGTTGGTCGTCGTTCGTCCGACGTGCCATCTCGGCAGATCGGCCGAAGGCTACGCGAAGCACCTGGTAGCTGAATTCCCTGTCCACTAAGTCCTGCACACCGCTCCAGATGCCCCCAGGCATCGCAATACCACGGAACCGGATTCTCGCCAGCAACTCGGCACGTATAGCGTCGCTGACTTGGAAGTCGACATCGGTCACGGCACCGCTGGCCTTGAGTTCCCGGGCGTAGCCACCCATCACGTCACGGAATGCCTGCACGTCCGCGCCCAACTGTTCTGCAAAGTCGCGCCCGGCGTCGGTGAGAGTGTCAGGCGTCACCGCAATGTCCGGGTGGATGCCCCCATCACCGAGCAATGCCCTGCCCCCGGTCGACAGGAAGCCCGCCGAGTCAGCGGCGGTGTGTGTACTGTCGCCACCCACCCCCAACGCGATGGCCCCAGAATCCCTCAGGTCGTCATCGCCCGAAGTCCGTTGAATGGAACGTCCGCTCGGCGTGTACCACCGGCCGGTGGTGAGCTTGAGGGCCTGGTTGCGGCCAAACTGGAACACGGACTGCACCAACCCCTTGCCGAAAGTCGGTGTCCCCAAAATCAGCGCGCGATCGTGGTCCTGCAACGCTCCCGCGATGATTTCAGCCGCACTGGCGGTGAATTCATTTACCAGCACCACGACCGGCATGTCGGCCCACCGCTCGGGCCTGGAGGCGTCGAAAGTGCGGGTCGAGTTGGGTGCACGTCCACGCGTGCTCACCACCTCGTCGCCTTTATCCAAGAACAGATCTGCAACGGCAACGCCCTGATGCAAGATTCCGCCGGGGTTGAAGCGCAGGTCCAGGATCAAGGCTCGAGCGCCGTCAGCACTGAGCTGGTCCACCGCCTCAGCCAGCTCGCTGGCCGACTCCTCACTCACTGTCTCGAGTTGCACGTAGCCGATTTCGGGCTCAAAGACCCTTGCGTATCGAACCGACGTGACGTGGATCCTGGCCCGATCTATGTTGAACTTGAGCGGTTCCGATATCCCAGGTCGAGCGACCCGCATGTTCACGCTGCTGCCCGGCTCCCCACGCAACACAGAAGCCGCACGCTCGATGGACCACCCGGCGGTAGACTCCCCTTCGACCTCGACAATCCGGTCTCCAGCGAGCATTCCTGCTCGCTCTGCAGGAGTGTCCGCCAACGGCGTAACCACCGTCACCCAGCCATCACTGACCTCGATGCGAACGCCGAGGCCGCCGTAGTTGCCCGTAGTGCTCACCGCCAGATCCTCGAAATCCTCCGCACGCAGGAAGCCCGTGTACGGATCGCCGAGTTGCAGGAGCATCCCGTCGATGGCCAGATCGTACAGCTGCTGCTCGCTGAGCGAATCCACGTAATAGCTCGCCACTCGGTTCAACACCTCCTCGAACAGGCGAGCTTTTTGATAGACTCCGGATTGCTCAGACGAGCCGCGCTGTAGCAGCCATCCACCTGAAAGGAATGCCGCAAGCACAATGACGATTGGCAACGCAATCCGGCGGTAGTTCATCGATTCCTCCAGTTCACCCGCGTCTTCTCTGTCACCCCGTACTCAGGTCGAATGTTTCGGCCAGCCGCTCGAATACGATCCGCCAGGCAGCCCCCTCCACAACGTCGGCCTGTTGCTGCGCGTCCAAGTGCACGACGCCGTCACCTCCAGCTCGCGAAAACGCCTTCGCCACCCGATCGTGCCACGCACCTGCTTCGCGCTCCATGCGGTCAGCCGGCTTCCCTACAGCGGCCTGCCGGCTCAGGCCCACCGCTCCCGGAAGATCCAAGACCAGCGTTATGTCCGGTCGCAAACCACCAGTGGCGAGTCGGTTGGCTCGCATGACGGGCTCCGCAGGTAACCCGCGGCCAGCAATCTGATACGCTAGAGTCGACAGATCGTAGCGATCGCTGATTACGATCTTGTTCGCCTCCAGAGCGGGGCGAATGACCTTGGTCACCAGGTCCGCCCGCGCCGCCAACATCAAGAAAAGCTCAGACAGGGGGGCGGCGTCGAGTTCGGCATCCAAAGCGGCACGCCTGGCAGCCTCTGCTACCGGCGTCCCTCCGGGCTCCCTGACCTCCACCACGTCAAGCCCCAACGGCACGAGGCGTGCCACTAACCGCTTGACCAAAGTGGTCTTACCAGCCCCCTCCGGACCCTCCACCACAATGAACGCACCCGGCATCTCAGGAACTCACCACGGTCGAGCTCGGCATCATACCCGATCACCCAGCGGTCGCAAGGAGGAAACGCGGACGTCCAAAGATGTCCCGTTCCAACCGGGCATTGCACCAGCCCGCCTCTCGAGCCAGCTCGAGCGCCATGCTGGCCCGTTCAGAGTCGACCTCCAGTGCTATCAAACCACCCTCCGAGAGATAACCCTTACCTTCGGCGAGCAGCCTACCGATGTGCTCCATCCCGAACTTACCGCTCACCAGCGCCTCCCGGGGCTCGTAGCAACGTACCCCTGGTTCCAGCCCTTCGAACTCCTCTGCTGTCACGTACGGTGGGTTGGAAACGAGGGCGTCAAAGATCTCGCCGGCGAGAGGGCTGTAAAACTCGCCCAGCCGGAATTCCACATAAGTGGAGGGCCGCACCCGCTGAAGATTCGCAGCCGCAACTTCCAGGGCTCCGTGGGCAATGTCGGTGCCCAGGACCCGCTCGAACGAACCCTCCAACGCCAGGCTCAGAGCGATACACCCACTGCCGACCCCGATGTCGGCCACCGCTCCCGACCGCTGCTCCGCGGAGACCCATTTGAGGACCACATCGACAAGGCCCTCCGTCTCCGGGCGGGGGATGAGAACCCTGGCATCCACCGCGAGCTCCAACATGCGAAAGCTCGCCGATTCGACCGCATAGGCCATGGGCTCCCCAGCGCAGCGTCTGGAGACGGCCACCCGGAACGCGTCTATTTGCCCGGGCGGGGCCGGCTGTTTGTCGAGGAGCCACGAATCGCCCGCGGGGAGCCCGACGAGCGCCCCCCAGATCGCCCGGGCCTCATGGCGGGCGTCCGGCACTCCCGCTGCCTCGAGGGCCACGGCGGCTCGGGTGACTTCCTGGCCAACCGTGGCTCGAGCCTGGGCGTCAGTCGCGGTCACGCTCCTCACGATGCGCGGCGCGGAGAGGATCGATGACCTCTTCCAACTCGCCATTTAGGATCGCTTCGAGACGGTGGATGGTGAGGTTGATCCGATGATCCGTCACCCGGTTCTGGGGAAAGTTGTACGTGCGAATCTTGGCCGATCGGTCTCCGGTTCCCACCATGGCTCGCCGCTCCCGGGCTCGCTCGGTCTCCTGCTCGGCGATCATCTGGTCCAGTAGGCGGGCCCGTAGCACTTCCATCGCCCGCATCTTGTTCTGGAGCTGAGATTTCTGGTCCTGGCATTGGACCACGAGACCCGATGGGAGGTGGGTGATGCGTACGGCACTGTCGGTGGTGTTCACGCTCTGTCCTCCGGGCCCCGAGGAGCGGAAGACATCGACCTTGAGCTCCCTATCGTCGATCTTGACGTCCACCTCTTCGGCCTCCGGGAGCACCGCCACAGTGGCAGCAGACGTGTGCACCCGCCCTTGGGCCTCGGTGACCGGCACTCGCTGTACCCGGTGGACCCCCGACTCGAACCGCATCCGTCCGTACGCCTCCTGGCCCCGCAGCCTCACAACCGCCTCGCGGACTCCCCCGAGAGTCCCCTCGGACAGCGAAACCATCTCCAGCGACCACCCCAGTCGCTCCGCATAGCGCTGGTACATTCGCAGCAAATCCGCGGCGAAGAGGGCCGCCTCGTCGCCACCCGTCCCGGCCCGGATCTCCACGATAGCATCCCGGTCGTCGAGAGGATCGCGGGGGGTGAGGAGGTCCTGGAGTTTCTCCTCCAGGCCTGCGACCTGTGGAGTCAGCTGCTCCTCGTCGGCCCTGGCGAGGGCCGCAAGCTCGGGATCCGCCTCGCGGGCCATCTCACGGGCCTGCTCGAGCTCGTCCTTCAGCTTGTGGTATTGATCGGCAGTCTTCCGGATCTGCTCAAGGCGGGCATGCTCGCGCCCCAAAGCCTTTAGCTTGTTCGGATCGGCTGATGTGGCGGGATCGGCGAGTTCGCGTTCGATCTGCGCTGCCAAGGCAAGCACGGCCACGAGCCGCGCTTCCAGGGCTACGCTCCCTTCGGCTCCGCAGCCCCATACCGCTGTCGGAACCGCTCGACACGCCCGGCGGTATCAACGAGCTTTTGCTTACCCGTGAAGAAGGGATGGCATTGGCTGCAGATCTCCAAGTGAATCGATGGCAGGGTCGACTTCGTCTCGAAGGTGTTGCCGCAAGCACACTGTACCACCACACGCCGGTATTCAGGATGGATTCCCGTCTTCACATGAAGCTCCGCTGAGAGACTCTCTAGGCTTTGTGGAGGCGGAAATATAAATGGGACAGAGACTTGTGGGCAACCGGTCTCTTCCCCGCTTGATTGACACCGTTAGGGGGCGCCGCTAATCTTGACCTGGGCCAAACTCCAACCATGTCCAAAGCAACCCCTAGCTCGGTAACCGAGACCCTTCGGGCGGTCCCGCTGTTTTCACACCTGCGAGGCGATGAATTGGGACGCGTCAGTAAGGTGTCACGGCAGCGTAGCTACCCGAAAAACAGTGTGATCCTCTTCGAGGACGACCCTGGCGACGCGCTTTACGTCGTGGTGTCCGGACAGGTCAAGGTGGTCCTCATCGGTGAAGACGGTCGCGAAGTCATTCTATCCACGCTCAAGGACAATGAGTTTTTCGGGGAAATGGCGCTGATCGACGATCAACCGCGTTCCGCGCATGTGATAGCGATGGAAGACTCCAACCTCATCGTCCTGCGCCGTGACGATTTCCACAAGTGCCTGGAAGAAACCCCCCGTATCGCGTTGGGCCTCCTTCAGGGGCTCTCGAAGCGTCTTCGCCAGGCCGACCACAAGATCGGCGGCCTGGTGCTGTTGGACGTGAATGGGAGGGTGGCACGGCTCCTGCTAGAGATGGCGGATGACAATGACGGGAAGGTGATCACCCGCCGCTTGACGCACCACATGATTGCCCAGATGATCGGATCGAGCCGGGAGACCGTGTCACGGACCATGCGTAACTTCGTTGAGCAGAAGCTCATCGAAGTCTCCGGCAAGCGGGTTGTCATCCGGAATCGTCCCGTCCTGGAGACCGCCGCCGGTCATTCGTGACCTAGATCACGCGGCCCGGGTGTCAGTATGCATAGCTTACCCCACACAGACACTCGTCCCATTTGTCGCATGGGGGTGCGTCTCCGCACATGCCGTACCGCGTAGGGTTCTGGGGGACCCGAGGGTCGATTCCCACACCAGGTCCGTCGACAAACCGCTACGGTGGGAACACTCCTTGCGTCGCACTGCGGAGTGACGACGAGAGGATCGTCATTCTCGACGCTGGAACAGGGGTGCGGCCCCTGGGTTTCGACCTGGATATCAACGGTCAGGGCCCATTGAGCGTGGATCTCTTGGTCTCGCACACGCATTGGGATCACATCCAGGGATTGCCGTTTTTCGCCCCGTTTTTTGGCCGTGAGAACACGATTCGGATCTGGGGAGCCAAGCAGGCGGATCGGGACCTGGAGGCTATTCTGCGTGAA
>JBDHDY010000191.1:0-6402 GCA_039591275.1 Gemmatimonadota bacterium
TTGCTCGACAGCATCGTCATCGAGCCGGGATCCCACCAGTGCTCGAGCCGCGTCGGCCACGGTCTGGGGGTAACTCGCGACGCCGCCGAGCACGACCCTGGCGTCCTGCACCTGAGCACCGTCCCACTGAATCCAGACCGCGACTCCCAGAACCGGGAAGTCGAACGAACCTCTCCTCCTCAGCTTCCAATAGGTCGCGTCCCAACTCCCGGTTGGGGGAAGGCGCACTTCAGTGAGAATCTCGTGGGGCTGTTTGGCGAGATAGTCGATGCCGTCATTCCGGTAGAAGCTGCCGGCCGGGACCACCCGCTCGCCACCGGGTCCCACGAGCACATAGTCGGCGCCGAGCGCCACCATAACGGGGGCGAGATCGCTCGAGTTGACCGCCCAACACCGGGGGCTGCGCGGCGCCACCCAGCACACCGAGCCGTCCTTCTTCATGCAGAAGTCGATGGCCCTGCGCCACTCGTAGGTTTGATTGTAGTAATTGCAGCGCGTGTCTAGGCACAAATTCCCACCGAGTGTCCCCATGTTCCGCAGGAGCGGCGTGCTGATGAGCTCCGCCGTCCGCGCAACGACTGGGTACCGCGATCGGATGTCCTCGTCCCGCTCGAGGGCGGTGAGCGAGATACCGGGGCCCAGCGAAAGCGCGTCGCCGTTGTCGCTGGGTGGTTTCTTGAGATCGCCAATGCCGCTGAGTGAGATGACGGTTGTCGGGTCCTGGTGCCGCCGTTTCATGTTTGGGTAGAGGTCGGTTCCACCGGCGACGAACATGCCCTTATCCCCGGCATCGACTTTCATGCGAAGCGCTTCGTCGATACTCGCGGGCACTTGATAGCCGAACGTCGGAAGCCTGAGCATCAGTGTTGGCGCTCCGGGAACTTGGTATTTGCTGCAGTCGGCACGTGCTCTGCTCGTGGCGCGGCGCGCCCGTCGCCTCCTTCCCACGGAGTGGGAACTCGAGTCGCCTCAGGCCATACGATGTCCGGGAATGTCGCCGGCCCGTACCGGCCATCGCCGCCGGACGCCTTTTGTTTGAGCGCCCTGAGCACCTTCTCCGGCGTGATGGGTACTTCATCCACCCTCACACCGACCGCGTCGTACAGTGCGTTGGCAATCGCCGGCGCGACCGGCAGGAGAGGGCCCTGTCCCACTTCCTTGGCTCCGAACGGCCCGTTGGGATCCGGCTGCGCAACGAGGTACGTCTCCACCTCGCACATTTCCAATGTCGTTGGGCTCTTGTATTCGAGCATGCTCGGCATCTTCTGTACGAGATTCCGGTTACCGCGGTAAGCCATCTCTTCCATGAGTGCTTCGCCGAGACCCATGTATACGCTGCCCTCGACCTGTCCCATGACGGTAGTGGGGTTGATGCATTGCCCGATGTCGTGGGCGATCCAGATCTTGGGAACGCGCATGATCCCCGATGCAGGATCCACGTCCACTTCGGCCACGGCGGCGCTGTACGAGTAGGCCGGGGACGGCCCGACCCCGGCGCCGCGGTAGCGTCCCGCGCTCTCGGGCGGCGTATACGAACCGACGGTACCAACGGTGCCAACTGCAGCTTCCGCGATCTGTACGGCTTCAGCAAACGGAACGGCTTTGGAGGGATCCTCCGCGTCGAACACACGTCGTTCGGCGAACACCATACGCGCTGGCGGAACCTCCAGGGATCTCGCTACCTCATCCGCGATCAGGTCGCGAGCCCGCTCGGCGGCCTGTAGCGCCGCGTTGCCTGTCATGAGTGTGACGCGGCTCGAGTAGCTCCCGAGATCCACTGGTGTGAGATCGGTATCTGCGGTTACGACTGTAATCTCGAAGGGGTCGATCCCGAGGACTTCGGCCACGAGGTAGGCGAGAAGCGAGTCGGAGCCCTGGCCTATGTCGGTCGATCCGCAGAACACCGTGACGCCACCTCCACGATCGCACTTCAGTTGCACGCCGGAGTGCGGCATGTTGTTCCAGTAGATCGGAAGGCCTGCGCCGCTGAGGTAGCTCGAGCATGCGAGACCGACGCCTTGGCCCTGGGGTAGCTTCTGGAACTTGTTCTTCCAAGCCGATCCCTCCACGACCTTGGTGATGCATTCGCCGAGTCCCATCGAACCCACCCGTAAGTAGTTGGCTGTCAGGGAGTCACTTGGGACCAGGTGACGCAGCCGTAGTTCCGCCGGGTCGACTTGCAATTCTTCGGCAATCTTGTCCAGGTGCACTTCCAGCGCGAAGCGCGGCTGGGGTGTGCCGTGTCCCCGTTTCGGTCCGCACGGTGCCTTGTTAGTGAATGCGCGAGCACCTTGAAACTTGTATCGATCCACTTGATAGGTGACCGTCTGAAGGGCACCCGTGTAGTATGTGCTCGCGACGCCATAAGAGCCGTACCCTCCGCCGTCGAGCGCGGTTCTGAAGTGCATCGCGGTTATGTGGCCGTCCCGCTTCACCCCGGTCTTCACCCACATGAGCGTCGGGTGCCGACCCCGGTGACAGTAGAACACTTCCTCTCGCGTGAGCGTGACCTTGACCGGTCGCCCACAGAGCATCGCCAGCTTCGCGACGACGATCTCATGATTGAAAGGATCGCTCTTGCCGCCGAAGCCGCCTCCGTTGGGGCATGCGATAACGCGGATGCGTGACGCCGACATCCCCAGCACTTTGGCAAGTGCTCGGTGGACGTAGTGAGGTGTTTGAGTGGCACTCCAAAGCGTGAGCCGGTCGTCGGGTGAGTAAGATGCCAGAGCGGCATGTTGCTCCATGGGGAGGTGGGTGTTTCCCTCGTAGAAGAACAGGTCCTCGCGAACGGCGTCAGCCTCGGCGAAACCCACGTCAATGTCGCCGAACTCGAGATTGATGGTTTTGTGGAGGTTGCCGGCGTCTCCGTAGTCGTGAATGAGTGTTTCGGGGCCCTCGATTGCATCTGCGATGGACGTGATGGCAGGCAGCAGCTCGTACTCTATCTCAATCAGTTCGACAGCCTGTGTCGCCAAGTCTTCCGACGTCGCGGCTACGGCCGCAACGGGATCTCCGATGTAACGCACCTTGTCCACAGCGAGAGCGTGCTCGTCCTGGCTCACCGGCAGGATGCCGAATGGGATGGGCAGATCCTCTCCGACGAGTACGGCTTTTACGCCGTCGAGCGCAGTTGCCTTGGAGCTGTCGACTCGCACGATGCGGGCGTGGGGATGTGGGCTGCGAAGCAGTTTTGCGTAGAGCATCCGTGGCAGGGAGAGGTCGTCGGCGAAGCGCGTTTCCCCGGTCACCTTTGCGGTGGCGTCGATCTTCCGTTGGGCGTGGCCAACGACGTGTAGGGAATCGTGTTCAACGCTTGCCATACAACGACTCGTCGGTAGGATGTGCGGGCTCCCCGCGAAGCAACGCGGCCGCCAGCTCAACGGCCTCATAGATCTTGATGTAACCCGTGCAGCGACAGAGGTTGCCCGCGAGGGCCTCCTTAATCTGCGTACGGGACGGTGAAGGGTTTGCGGCCAAGAGGGCTTCGGCGGTCAGGAGGAAGCCCGGCGTGCAATAGCCGCATTGCGCGGCGCCCAACTCCGCAAAGGTATCCTGAAGAGGATGAAGTCGTGGTCCGTCGGCCATGCCCTCGACGGTCTTGACCGATCGCCCCTCGCAGGCAACTCCAAGTACTAGGCAGGAGAGTACCGGCTCACCGTCGAGTAGTATCGCACAAGTGCCGCACTCGCCGAGTTCGCAGCCGTGTTTGGTCCCGGTAAGACCAAGATCTTCGCGAAGAACCTCGAGTAGTGTTTTGTGGGGTGCGAAGGAGACCTCGGTGGGCTCTCCGTTGACGACTAAACCGACTCTCGCCTTGGCCGGAGCACTAGGGTTGCTCTGCCCCAAAGAAGAACTCCTTTGTCTTTTGTGTCAGGAATTGCCTGGCGTTGGAGTCGCGGAGGTTGAGGCCGAAGTGATTGATGATGGCCGTTTGTTCCCGCAGCCATAACGTCCAGCACTCTTGGCACACAGCATCGTGCAGGCGAGTTCCGAGTTCGTTGGGAAACGGAGGCGCTGCTAGCTGTTTGCCCGTCTGTCCGCAACGGACGCAGGATATCTCACTCATCATCCCAATGTAACCTTGCGCGAGAACAGATGCGACACCAGCTTTGGCGCCTCATGGAGTTGCCTCACCCGTCGCCCGGTTTATGCGCCTCTTGTCGGCACGGACGTGAGATCCGGAACAGGCGCGGATCGGTGTTTCTGTTCTGTGAGCGATCGAGCACAGATGGTGGCTACCCCAAGTATCCCGCACTACCGGTGCGGCGCTGCCCCGGATATGACCGGCAGGAAGATACGGAGGAGGCGGACGAATGATGACCAACGGCGAACGGCCGGCTGCCAGCTGGAACGTCATCAAGAGCAAATCACAAACTCGGCTTGACAGAGTCGGTCGCCCGCAGCCGATTCGGAGGAAATGATGCGTTGTGTAGCATTGCTGACCATCCTGATTGGGCTCACGGCGTGTGGCCGTCCCGACATCGGCACCCTCCGGGTAAATGAGCTGGGAGAGGCACGATCCGCGTTTCTGAGCAACATAGCGGCCATCCAGGCTCGTGATACGGAGGCGTACCTGTCACACTACCTTGAGTCACCGGATTTCTTACAAGCGAGTGGTGATACCGTGCAACGGGGCTTCCTCACCTTTGCGGCGGAACGCCGGGCTAATCAGTCGTGGCCCGACACGTTGGTCGCTGGTGATCCGATCATGGTGTGGCTCGCCCCAAGTGTGGTCTACGGCGTCTACCCATACCAGGTCACCCAGGAAGGAGAGATTAGCTCGGGATGGTCAGAGCGGGTTCTGATCAAGACGGGAGGAGGCTGGAAGATCGCTGTTACGAGCGTCATGCCACGAGTCGCTCCGGACTGACCGCTTGCCCGGAGGAATGTAACCACCGATTTCATTGCGACCGCACCCGCACGACCAATGCAGTCGACCTCGGAGATGATAATGGAAGTACGAATGACGGCGCAGATGCTCGACACTCTCAAAGGTACCTCTGAACTTCCGGACATCTTGCGGGCGCGCGTTGATGCGGCCAGGGCGGAGAGCGACAACATGCTGGTTGCCCTCGACGAGGACGAGGCCATGGCGATGACCGAGATGTGCGAGTGGTATGTAAAGAAGGATCCTGCGACCGGAGAGCTGACCGAGACCGGCAAGATCTACGACGCGATCATTGATGCTATCGCCAACGCCGATGTCGGTGGTGAATAGTGAGAAGTGAGAAGCTTAACGGCAGCGCGGCGACTAGTGCGTGGGCTCCATGATCGTTAAGCCGTCGGTCACAATCTTTGGAGTCATTGCCACGGCGGGGTTGGCGCACGCGGACAGAGCCTGTGCCATAGCCTCGGAGACATCCCTCACCACCGAGCGGTCAGCGAAGGCGAGCAACGTCGAGCCGGCACCCGAGATGGTGACGCCATACGCTCCGGCCGACTGTCCGGCGTTGACGGCGCTATCGAACCCGGGAATCACAGATTTGCGGTAGGCGACGGCGATCTGGTCTTCCATTCCGTAAGAGATTAGATCGCCATCGGCCCGAGCGAGTCCTGTCACGAGAGCTGCTGCGCGCGCCGCTTGCTCGATGGCGACCTCACGCGGCACAGCGTGCGGTAGAATGGCCCGTGCAGTCTCTGTCTCGCTGAGACTATTGGGTACCGCGAGTGCAACGGCGATCTCGGGATGTACCGTGAGGTGGGTCGGTACGTGGGCAGCGAGAACGAATCCACCGTACACCGCGGGTCCGGCGTTGTCAGGATGACCCTCGGCCTCCACCGCGGCGGAGTAAACGCGATCCCGCTCTAGTTTGATGCCCTTGGCGAGGAGAGAGAGCGCAACGGCCGCCACCCTAGCGGCGGCGGAGGAGCCAAGCCCACGGCTGATCGGGATGTCGGAGTGAACCTCCAGGCGCAGCCCCCCGAGAGCATTGCTCGCGACAAGCCCGCTGTGGATGAAGTCATCCTGCGGTGAGACACTTTCGATTGCGCCGGTGTAACGGGGCGAGCCGCCGCCCGGAGCGAGGCGGGCTTCGAGCCACAAATTCAGCGCCAGTCCCAAACAGTCAAAACCCGCCCCGAGATTGGATGTCGAAGCGGGCACGCGAACGGTGAAGGGACCTCCCACTGCTTCCACCCCCAACGGCTTAGGGCTTAAGGTATGCCTTATCCAAACCTAAGCTCCAACACCCAATACCCAAGCCCCCTTTATTCATACCTCAACGCTTCAATGGGGTCGAGCTTCGCCGCGCGCCGCGCCGGCCACAGCCCGAAGAAGATTCCGACTGTCGCACTGAAGAGGAAAGCAATCACCACGGCCGCTGGGGAGACGAGCGTATTCCAGTTCTGCAGGCGTGAGAGTGCGACCGCGGCTCCCGATCCAACGAGGATGCCGATCAC
>JBDHDY010000192.1:0-6381 GCA_039591275.1 Gemmatimonadota bacterium
ACGTCCATGCCGAACACCTGCTGTGTATTCGCTCCGCCGCTGATCTGGAAACGCGGTTCCGCACTCGTGTCTGACGAGATCAGCAGGAGCAGCCTGCCATCCAGAGCCTCGGCGCTCTTTTCAGCGGGAAACGAAACGAGAAACCGCAGTGGTGCGCCCTGGGGAGGATGTGGCGAGGTCAGGGAAGCGACCGCACCGGCGGTCAGAAGAGCGAGACCCGCGGCGAGAGCTTTCATCGGTGTGTGTCCTGTTAGAGTAGGAATCGTGCCACGTGCAGTCGCGCAAAGACAGCGCTTGCGACGGCAATCCACAAATCAGGCCACATAACATCGCTCACCGTAACCAAGAGCGCGAGTACCGGAGAAGTGAGAGTTTGATACACCGGCCTTCGGCACCGTCGCTTGTTATCATCCATTTCTATCCGCGCTAGCGCGATGACGGCGCAGGATGACTCTAGGGCTTCGTGCAGATCCAGTGTGAGTGAAGGGACTTCGACGAGCTGTGGGAGAGCGGTGATGGGCAAATGGGAAGCATCACCGAGACATTTTGGAATGACAAATTTTTCCATTCCATGGGGAGAGGCCCGTCGTGGACGATGAACCCGAAGTCTTCGAGTTCATCGCTACCGTACTGCGGGAACGGCCATTTCATCCTGTTCGAACTGCCTTCCTGCTTCCTCACATCAACTGCAGTTGCACCACATGCGCGAAGCCAAGGCTTCATGCGGGCGCAGATTCCTAGTGCGCTCAGGCCAGCGCTTGCTTTGCGGCTTCCAAGAGTTGGTGAGGTTGAAACGGCTTGACGACGTAGGCTCGGGCACCGGCCTCCACAGCCTCTTGGGCCAGCGGTTGCTGGTCGATCGCCGAACACATCAGGATGCGGGCGCTGGGATCGAGCCTTGCAATCTCTTTTACAGCCTCGAGCCCAGTGATATCCGGCATCACGATATCCATCGTCACCAAATCCGGCTTCAACTCGGTGTACCTTTCGACGGCCTCTGCGCCGTTTTGGGCTTCGCCGACGATTTCGTAGCCGGCATCGCTCAACACGCTGGAGATGACGTTGCGCATGAACATCGTGTCGTCGCAGACGAGTACAGTGGGGCTCATCTTCCCTCCTTGTGAAGGGCCTTCTGAGGGTGGCCAGAGAGGAGAGTCTTCAAATGCTGGCCGATGTCATGAAGTGGCACAACAGCCCGAGCTGCCCCCAACGCCACCGCGGCCTGTGGCATACCGTTGACCACGCAGGAATCGCCGTGTTGGGCGATGGTATAGGCACCGGCTCGCGCGAGCTCCACCATCCCTTGAGCTCCGTCCCGACCCATGCCGGTGAGCAGCACGCCGATCGCCCTATTGCCTAGCGACATCGCCGCCGAGGAGAAAAGCACATCCACCGAAGGGCGATGGGGTAAACCTTTGGGAGAACGAGCCAGGTCCGCAGTGAGCTGTTCGCCGTTCTTCCCGATGGTGAGATGACGGCCGGCAGGCGCCACGTACGCACATTTCGCCATCAGTGGCTCCTGATCCGCCGCCTCGGCTACATGTATATCCAAGCATCTGTCCAGGCGGTCTGCAAATGCACCAGTGAAACCCTTCGGCATGTGTTGCACGATGGCAACGGGCACGGCAGGGTGCGGGTTCAGATCGCCTAACACCCGCTCAATAGCTTGCGGTCCCCCCGTCGAGGCACCGAGCAACACGATGTCATAGCATTTTTCTCCGGCTGCGTAAACGCCTTCTCCTGCACGAGACAAATCTGCAACACGACGTGAAGGAGGTGAGTGCCGGCCCTGCCCGATGCGTTTTTCGCAGTCAGTTACCTCGCAGATCTTGGCCAATAGCACTTCACGCAGCGCTTGGAAGTCCACGAGGGAATACGCCTCTTTGTCGATGAAGTCCACGGCCCCACGGCTCAAGGCCTCGATGGTTAGGGGGGCGCCCTCGCCGGAGTGTGTGGATAAGATGATCACCGGCACAGGCCGCTTGGCCATAATGCGGTCGAGTGTGGCTAGGCCGCCCATTCCCGGCATCGCGAGATCGAGGGTGATGACGTCGGGCTTCCACCCTTCCAGGTTCGACAAAAGTTCCTCGCCTGTCGCCGCAGCGCCGACCAAGTCCACGCGCGCCTCACCCTGGAGCAGCCGCCGCAGGGCCTCGCGAATGAATTTGGAATCATCCACAATGGCGATGCGAACTGCCCTCACGATTCCACCCGCCGGTAAACGAGGCACTCGCCCAGCCGGACCGTTTCGAACATGTCTGACATCCCAATGATCGATTCCGCATGACCCAGAAACAACAGGCCGTTGGGCCGGAGAACCTTCGCGAAGTTCTCCACTGCTTGCCGCTGGGCATCCTTCGAGAAGTAGATGAGGGTGTTGCGACAGAACAGCACGTCGTAGCGCAGTGGCCGCTCAAAGGTTTGCAGATCGACGATGTTGCCCCACGTGCAACTGACACCCTCTCGATAGTCGGGTCTGACACAGTACTGGTCGGGCCCAGTAGTAAGCAGGTACCGTTGTGTCTGGAACTCCGTCATTTCTCTCAAGGAACGCGCGCGGTACTGGGCACGTCGTGCTATGTCGACCCGTACCGGATCGATATCGAAAGCGTGGATGAGAACCTCGACCGACCGCGTACTCCCCCCAAACTCCCAGCGACTGAAACGCAGGCTGTAAGCCTCCTCACCCGATGAGCACCCTGCGCACAGGATTAGCAGCTTACCCTCCATTACTGCACCTGGACCCAGCAGCGGTATCCCCTCTTGGTACAGCGCCTGAAACTGGTACGCTTCGCGAAAGAAGTAGGTTTCGTTGTTCGTGACGGCGTTCGCCAACTGGCCGAGCTCACCGTCGTGATTGGCCTGAAGCAGCAGGTAATATTGCCTGAAGCTATCCAGGCCGAGCGCCGTCAGCCGCATGCGCAGGCGGGCCTCGAGGATCTCCCTCTTCTCCTGCGCGAACACGAGCCCGAACCGATTCTCGAGCAGCCGGTTGAAGAGCTCGAGCTCCTCTACCGTAAGCACGTCAGCCGCAGTGCTCACGCCCAACCGTAGGAGGTCTCGGGCACGCCGCATAACAGACGTCCCGCTGCTGTGGGATCGCCGCCTTGCTGCCAGTCACTGTCGGGTCGTGCGGTAGTCACGGATCACACCTTGAACGTGTCGGACATCTCGCGCAGGCTTTCGGCTTCCTTGAGCAGGCCAGTTGTAGTGATTGAGAGCTGCTGCGTGGCGGACAGGTTCTGCTGTGCCACAGCGGAGATCTCATGCATGGCCTTTACAACCAGGTCACCACCCTTCTTTTGCTCACCCGCGCTTTCGGCAACCTGCTGAGTCATTTGGTTCATCGTCTCGACAGCTGGCATCACGCTCCGTGCACTGTGAGCCTGTTCGCCAGCCGCATTGGCGAGGATCCGTGTCACGTCCTTCATCTTGATGGTCGTTGCGAGTATGTGTTGCGCACCTCTCGAATGCTCCTGCGTCGACGCGCGCGCCTCGCCGACCAGCGTACTCGACTGGCTCACGGATTCCACTATCTTCTCGAGAATCCCACTGGTGAGCGCCACCGCCTGTGCCGTATCTCGTTGCACGGACTCGACCACCTCAGCGATCTCACGGGTGGAGTCCACGGACCGCTCCGCCAGCCGGCGAACTTCCTCTGCCACCACCGCAAACCCCCGCCCCACCTCTCCGGCGCGAGCCGCTTCGATCGCAGCGTTGAGAGCAAGGAGGTTGGTTTGATCCGCAATCTCTTGGATGATGCGCACGATCTTGCCGATGTCCTGGCCCGACGCGCCGATATCCCCAATCACCTTCGATAGTTCAGTGCCGCCGTCGTCAGCCGCGCGCGCTGCCTCGCGGGACACCTCG
Organism: Gemmatimonadota bacterium; assembly: GCA_039591275.1. GTDB lineage: Bacteria > Gemmatimonadota > Gemmatimonadetes > Gemmatimonadales > GWC2-71-9 > JBDHDY01. The sequence continues at coordinate 3,871 of JBDHDY010000192.1, forward strand.
TCGACGGTCTGCATCTTTTCAGCGATGGCTTGGATTGCCGCCATCATCTCTTCGATAGTAGTTCCGGTCTCTTCAACGGATTGAACCAGGCCTTGCGCTTCAGTTGCAACCTCCTCGCTCGACGTTCCCATTTGCTGAACCGAACTGGCCGCCTCGCTCACTCGCTCCGCCAGTTCGTTGGCTGAGTGTGCGACGCTATCGATTTGTGCCGCCATCTCGACCATTGTGGATGACGTTTCGTCGGTCGAAGAGGATTGTCGCTCAGCACCCTTGGCAAGCTGCGTCGCGGTTGCTGACAACTCCTCGGCGGCGCTGGCGACGCCGCGGGATGTGTCCAGCATCTTCACGATCAGTGACCGTACGGTGTCCATCATCTCGTTCATCTGCACGGCCAGCTCAGCGATTTCGTCGTTCCCTACAACCTCAACTTTCGTGGTGAAGTCACCCTTGCGAATGCGGGCGAAGCCCGCCGAAAGTTCGTTCAGGGCACCGCGAAACCATGCGGTCACACCGTGCGTCACCCAGAACCAAGCCGCACTAAGCAGCAGCAACAACATCACCGTCACGCCCACAGTGGTGCGCGTGGAGGTTTGCTGACTGGATCGCGCCGATGCGAACGCGCCGGCCATCGCCTCTTGATCGCGACGAGTGTTCGACGCGAGCCGCTCACGGACGACGTTGTACTGACCCGTCATGGACTGTATCGCCGAGGCCACGCCCTCCCCGGTCTCTCCGGCGATGAGACGCTCTGTGGTGGAGCGCGCCACGACATAGTACCGTCGGAACGCGAGCGCCAAGTCGTCCAACTCCTCGGCGCGCAGAACCGGGTTGGTCTTTGCCGAGTCAAGGCGTACGACAAAAGCTTCTTCCTGAGCGTCGGCACCCATCAAAGCCTCCGGATCCTCCGCAGCCACGGCGTCCTGGAGCTGGCGCTGCAGGGACGACAAAATCACTTCCAGGTCGCGACTCAGCTCCAAGGAGGGGGAGTATCCGGACTCGATCATGGTGAGGAGTCGCGAGTTGCGCTGACCCATGATCAGCGTGACGGGGAGCACGATCAAGAATCCTACCGATGCCAATGTCGGTAGCAAACCTATCTTGTGCGCAAAGCGCAGATTTCTGAAGTCAATCATATCTCACCTGCAACCAACCGGAGCCCGGTACGTCGACTGGGCTGGTCGGATCGTTGCCGTCATCGATACCACGGGGGCGCGCAGCTTCTTAGCGCGTGACACGCACCGCCTTGACATTGGGTCCCGTCGACATGTCGGCGGGCACATAGCCGATGGCATTTACGTTGGCAGACACGTACGTCACCACTTCCTGGGGCGATGCTTTCTCGACCGGTGGCACCCCTCGCCCGGAAAAGATCTGGCGCTGCCAGTAGCCCTTGATGGCACCCACGGACCGCCCGTACACGTCTTGTGTGAACCGCTCCCGTACTTGCGAATCCTCCGGTAGATCGACGGGCACGACCGTCTGCCCGCTGTCCCAGCGCGTGACTTTCTTCTGAAACAGCCGCGCCACCTGATCCGCTGTGAGCGCAGCGACTGAATTCGAGGCGTTCACAACGATCTTGTATCCACCGCGTTGCTGAGCGGTCATATCTGAAGCAGTGAACATCAGAAAACCGAGCATCAGGAGTGACACCCATATCTGCAGTCTCCGTATTACACCGCTGCGGAGGCATCGTCCCAGCGTGCCATCCCGCGACGTCCGTGCAACTCTGATCGTAAGCGTTTCGCGGTACATGGCTGCCTCCTAAAACGCTATCGCGATGGACGAGACAAAGCGCTCGTACCCATCGGTAGTCGGATCTTGGAAGTTCAGAAATTGGATCTCGGTCTTCAGATACGCGAAGCTGCGAAGAGCGAAGTTGAGGCCGAGGACAACGGCGCTATCGCCGTCGTCGGCAACGTCCACGTCGGGGTCGAAGACGTCGATCCGGCCAAACGGCGTCAACCCTACGCTCGTGCGATAACTCGCCTGCACGTAGTATCCAAATCCGGTCCGGAACGTCCCATTCGGAACTCCCGCGTCGTCGACGGTTTCGAGCACTGGAATCAGCGCTTCTCCCTCCAGCCAGAAGCCAGACTTCCCAAAACCGAGATCCGCGGCGATGGAGCGCTCCTTGGTGCTGCTGGTAGCTCCGTTACGGTCCTCATAGTAGGAGACGCCGAAACGTGCTACATCGTTTGGAGTGCTCACCACAAAACGTCCACCTACTCCCTTGTTTCGGTCATTGTCGCTCTCGCCGGGATCGGGACCGCGGCCGTTCGTTAGGTAGACGTAGTAATCCGCTTGCCAGCTACCCGGAAAGAACGTGCCGAGCACCTGCACCCCGGTCCCGAACTTGGCGTAGAGGCGCTGCTTGCCGCCCGTGGTGTTGCCGTGCTTGCCGTAGACGGCGTTCGGCAAAAAGCTCGAGAGAAAGGTCGGTGTCGCGTCGTGGAACTGGTTGTAGATGCCGAAGGGTGGAAGGAACTTGCCGGCCTTTACCCGCAGGGCGTC
>JBDHDY010000193.1:0-6357 GCA_039591275.1 Gemmatimonadota bacterium
TAAAGGATTCAGACTGCCAAACACGGCCGATCATATATTAACCGGTAAAAAACCTCCCAGAAAAAGTCCTGTTATCACGGATAAATGCACAGCCTGCGGAGAATGCGAAAGCATTTGTCCTAAAGAGGCAGTCAAGGTGAAAGGCCGGAAGGCAGAGGTAACTTACTCAAAGTGCATACGGTGTTTCTGCTGCCATGAGGTCTGTCCTGATGATGCCATAGTGTTGCGTAGCGTGAAGTTAAATCGAAATGATCGATGATTTTCACCTTTTTATTTTGTATATTTATCATAGTGTAATCCACAAAAAACGATAGCTATATCTACCTTATTCGGACGGTTTTGGGGACGTTCTCGACTAATTATACTTATTAAGACGTAGGGCCGAAATTAAATGTTCAGTAATGCGGGTTATCGTCGGAGCGAACTGGGCGCCTATCCGTTGGGGCCCTCTGTTGGAGGGAGGTCCTCGTCGCTGACCGACGGGGGCGTGCCACCCTCGTCCGGCTCAGGACTGTCGGCATCAGTTTGTGCTCCAAATCCGCCAGCCTGCAGGATCGCCTCGAGCGCGGGTCCGAGGTCGGCCAGTGTATGACCGTGGGGCAGCTCGGAACCCTCGTCGAGCGCAGCTGGCGACGTTGCATCGCCGTCCTCGACCAGCTCGGCGCTGCGTCGGTAAAAGGCCTGCAGAATGTCGCGACCGAATGTCAGATCGTCGAGCACGGTGGGATCGTACTCGTCGTCTTCTTCGGGTTCGGTCTCAACGTCGGCTTCGATCTCCATGAGCACCGACTCCCAATCCGCGACCGCGCGGTCCGCAACCTTCAGGTCCTCGGAGAATACCTGATGGGCTCCATCGAGCTCGGCCTCTAACCCAGCTAGAGCATCGACGTATCCCACTATGTGTTGCCGGCTTTCCGGACGCGTCGCCTCGTTCATCTGCTCGAGTGCGCTCTTGAGGCGAGGCAGCAGAAGCGGACGGCTGGCGCTTGCATATGCTGCGTCGACCAACCGCATGGCACGTTGAACATCGGTTGACGCATAGTCGACGAACTCCTGCACGAACACTGAGAAGTAGCTTCCGCTCGAGTAGGGGCCGCCAGCGTCCTCGGCTCCGCCTTCACGATCCGGGACCACATCGTTGAGGCCCTCGGCGATCATTCCAACCGAGTGGCTCAGGATTCGCTCGACGGCGACGTCGGGACCCGGCTGAAACACCCGCTCGTCCTCCGGTGGCGGCGGTGGTGGCGGTGGTGGCGACATTTCCTGCACGGGCATGCATCCGGCTTCCTGAAGCTGCCGAAGGCCGCCACAAAACAGCGCTCCGACGGTCGGTCGCCCCGGCGCTGCTAAGAAGTAATTCATCATGGACATCAACAGCAACGCCTGTACGCGCGGGCTGGCCTGACCGGGCGCTGGGGAGCTCGCGTAACGGAAGTTGAAAACGTCGAACTGCTCGGACGCAAGGAAGTCGTGCCCTTGCGCTTCGTTGTATTTCACCGCCGCGATGAAATTCGCGAAGGCGATCCCCGGGTACGCGAGCGGGCAATCCGTGCGCGGGAATGTCTGGGTCTCGATCATCCGCTTCCACAGACCGTTGTGGCGCCACGGCGAGAGATATCCCAGCACGAACAACGCCGCGTAGATGGACTTCTCATAGGTTCGATGACGCTGGCCAACGTCGCTCAGTACCTCGAAGTAGATGTCCTCATGCTGCGACGCGTAGTAGATCATCTCGCTGCGAACGATGTCGTTCGGGTCACGGTCGACGACGGCCTCCCAACACAGCTCGATCCCCGCCAGCGTGACCAGAACCTCATGGTGTGCGGCAAGCAGCTTCTCGAGGTGGTCTCTCCGGGTCCAGGTCGGGCGGGGAAGTGGACACGCCGGGCCGCCTACCGGGAACAGCAAGTCGACGATCTCTCGGCAGTGAGCGAACAGCTCGGTGGTCTGGATCGCGGCTCCCAGCTTCGTCAGTATGTTCTCGTCGTAATCGCACCCGGCGAACGCGAGGTTCGTAATGCCTAACACCCGAAACAGCCGTTCCATGAGCTGCTGCGGTGACATCGCGTTGAGATCGAGCAGTCTAATCTCGCCGGCCAGAAACCGGCACAGCTTCAGGATCACCGTACCCGTCATTTCGGCTCGGACTCTCTGTTTATCCCAATGGCGTTCCTGTTCGAGCCAGTACTCGCGGATGATAGTGTCAACCCCCGTGCGCAGTGCGGTTGCCTGCGATGATGAGCGCAAGCGGTCGAAGAGGTCAGCGGGCGGCAGTGAGCTATGCGCAATTTCGCCGTTGAAAACGTCGAACATCTGTTCGAGATACAGGACGATATCGTGAACGTGACGACGCTTCAAACTCGCAAAGTCAATCAGGCGAAATGCGTCGAGCGGGTGATCTGCGGCCCAACTTTCGGTAGGAATGATGTGGTCAAAGAGCATACTATATCTCCACTCCACTGTCTCGCAGGAGGTAGTACGCCAGCGTCGCCTCGGCCGGCACCAGGAAGATGTTGCCGCCCTGCCCAGTAAGCCGGTTGTCGGTTCCGTCGCTGCTTTGCTCCGACGCCACACTCCATGGGTTGTGCTTCGTTATGCTGGCTCGGTTAATCCATAGGTAGGCCTCGGGCAGCCTCTTGAATTGCTCCCTGATGCCCTTGTCGGTCAGGGCCATCACCGTGTCGATCATTCCGGGTGTGTCTTGTATGTCGCGCAGGATCTCGTGCCCCAGCTCGTTCGTGCCGAACACCAAGCCGTCGGGTTCCCACCACTTGTTGAGGTGGGTAAGCTTGTTAGCAATCGTGCCGTGGTCGTGCTGAGCGGGACGCCTGTTGTAGTGGTGACCGTAATTCTCCAGCAGGATCCTCTTTGGCGTAAGCACGTGCGCGTTCGCTTTGACCAGAAAGACGAGCCTGCGTTGCAGCCTGAGCGCTTGTTGCTGCCGAAGCAAGCGGCGATATCGTTTCCTTCTCCTCCGGCTTGTCAATAGCCGACACCAGCTTCGCTTTGCTCTTCTCAGCGCCTGCTCGACTGCATCCAGCTGCCGCTGAATCTCCGCGAGGTCCTTGTTCAGATATTCGCGCCCCAGCGGCGAAGCGACGTAGTAGGCGCACGACAGCGCATCGCTTTTGCGGATATTCAGGAGGAATACCATCTGGAGCACGTCCTGCCAAGCCCCCCGCGCCTCAGGGCTGCTGTCGTTTTCCAGCAGGAACATTGCGAGGCGCTGTTCGAGCTGAACCGGATTCCACATCACGGCCATGCGATCGATCTCGATCTTGCCACGCTGCAGTGCGTGCACGGTCCCGGTCGTATCTTGCAGCGCGTCCTTCAGGCCCAGCAGGGTAAGCCCTGCGGTGCCCAGTAGCGCGGTGAGCACTTCTCCGATCAGCTCCGGAAGATGGCCGCCCAACCCCAGCACAAACTTGAGGTGCTTGCTGCCCTTGTTGCGCAGAGCCGTGTAGAGCCGGAAGTACACTTTGACCGACGTGAGCAGCTTGTGCGGGTTCCAGTCGCGGAAGTAGCGATCCGCCTGGTCCTCCCAGCGGCTCGGGTTAACAATTGCCCCGGCGCGGAGCATTGCATAGACGAAGAGCTTGTCGGCGCCCTTGAGTGCGTCAATCTGGTCGGCCTTCGGGATCAGTGCCTCAAACTCGCGTGGCAGCCACTCGATCTTGCGCAGCCGATGGCGCCCGCTCTGCGTCAACGAGTAGAAGGCGCTCAGACCGACCGGATCGCGATACCTTTCATAACTGTGGCTTTGCATGTTGCCGAGCGCCGTGTCGATCGCGTCGCGGATCCGCTGAGCCACACCAGGGCTGGGGCCCGCCTGGTAGACACGGGCGAGCGACAGCACCATTGTCGCCACCGACTCACGGCTGTGACCGGTCTCGACGTAGTCGCCACCCGGCATCCTAAATGCTCCATCAGCGATCTTGATGCCGTTGAACTTCTTCTCGCCGTCGCCGAAGGCGGGATAGTCCGGCCCAACCCTCCTCTGGGAGAAGTAGTAGGGTGTCCTGTCTCCCGGTGCGCGCCAACGCACGGGAAACGGTGTGTCGTTATCGATTCCGGGATCCGACGGGAAGAAATAGAGCACGCGTTCTGCAATCTCGTCGACCGTGGGCGTATTGGGCACACCGAGCCGACGCCGTAAGACCATGGCGTGTGTATAGTCACTGCCCCAAGTCCCCGTGTCCTTGGGCGAGCCGCCGATCAATCCGGCCTTCGTGGGGTGAGCGCTCAGCAGCGTGCTGATCCACGCGTACCGCAACCTCTCGTCTGGAGTCGGGGTCTGGTTCTGGCTGAGAACGGCCTCCTCGCTTTCGAGCATCGCGCGTTCGGCGTTCGCAGTCGCGTGGTCGCCGACGGCTGCCAAGTGGCTCCAGTCAGCGTCCTCGCGAACGAAGTGGCGATCGGGTAGTTGCTGGCCGGGGCGCGTCGGCATGAGGAAAAAGGGTAGCTTTTGCGTGATCGGATCTAACGGGCTCAGCGTGTCCGCCTCGCGCTGCGGCGGGTAAACTTCGGCCTGGAAGCCAAGCGAGAGCATCAATCGATTGAGCTCAAGGGTCATCTCCTTGCGACTGGCGAATTGTTTGATGTCGCTGGTGCTAGTGCCATTGCGGTCGGCGGCCAGCGTGCTGAAATCCCGGCTGGACCCGTCCGGCCACATGAGCTTTAGTGGCTGCGGTATGCCACTGAACGGCTGCGCGAGGTGAAAGGTCTCGTCCTCGAACAGCAGTTTGTTGATTGCGCCGATGATCTTGCGAAACTCGAGAGGATCCGGCGGTTGCGTTGGCTGGTAATTGGCGAGTCACGTCTGACTGTCTGGTTCCAGTGTACCGGACAAGCGCTGCGTCGCCTCGTCGCCCTGCTGCTGGAGCTTTTCCAGGAAGGCAGCAGGGTCCTTGAAGTCGCGAACGCCGAGCCAGTAGACCGCACCGCCCTGCAAACTGATAGGAAACGGATAGCCGGGCCGCGCAGGGAATATGAGCTTGATGTCCGTCTCGGTATCGGATACCAGGCGTTCGACGTAGTCAGCAAGTTCTGCCATTTGAGATCCTCCGAAACTTCCGCTACTCGTGAATCTTGGCTCCCGGAGTTAGTATTGCTTCGCCGCCGTTTCTGAATTGCGGAATCGGTGCAATCGCGCTCGTACATATGAATCCGCGAAAACTTATACCGCGCCCGTCCAGCTCGAGCTGCTTGGCTGTGCCTTACGGGTGCAACGGCGACGCTGATACCGATGGCGAATAAACCCGTAAGAAACGGGGCAGGTTGCGGCAACGGCATTGCATCTTCTGATCAGCCGGATCCGACCAATCCGAATGTCAATCGATTAAGGTCGTTGCGGGCAGTGGCTCCTGCGGCTCTCCGGCCGGCGAAAACCGTGTGGAGTCTCGCTTAAAGAATTATGAACTAAAAAGACATCGCGTTGAACCTGGATCCCACATGCTTTATTCGTTCGAACGCCCCGAGTTGGATGAAAAAAAGTGTCAAAACTTGAATGATCAATTGGTAACTTACGATTTGATCAAGTGTGGAGCGTGAACATACGAGCGGAACACGGCAGGCTTAGGATCTGATCAAACTGGTAAGCCTAATAATGCCACAATGTGTCATGACCTGTTTTTTATTTAAGTCGTAAATAAAATTTGTCAAGGGGAAAATTAGGGAAGTAAAGTTTTGGGAGAGAGTCTATTGCCTGAATCCGGATCGGACCAAGCTATCTTTTTGATTTTTTTAAAGAACCCCAAAAATAGCTATTATTTTGTCTTGGCCTTATCTTTTTTGGGTCAAAAACCTAGCCGTAAGGAATACTAGGTTCCCTGAGTTCGTAGGCCTCATTATTCTCAACAACATTCCGCCCCTTTACCTTTATGCCTAATTTTGCTGCTATGCTGGGGGCAGACCGCAGTAGCATATTGAAATTCATATATTTAGGTTAAGAAATAAGGTCATTTTTAAGGTCAAAGCTAGTTTAAGCGATATTAAGCTAGTTTTTGTACACTCCTGGCAGCATAATCGCATATCAATCGGATATAAAACCATTGTTTCTTAAAGCGCCCATTTTGCCCCCGAAATGCTGGTGCTAAGCTCGAAAATCGCCCCAAATTTTATCTCTTTTCCTGTATTTCCAATTGTTTGTCGTGGTCCGACCCCCTGCGCCTCCCTGCCGGGTTGTAAGAATAGTAAGGTGTGCTATCTGTCTATATGTTTTATTGTAGGATTCGGCCATTATGACAGCTTGCTCTCGACGAGCGTGAGAAATTTCGTGGTCGTTGATTGTAATAACCACCTGTGATAAACTTTATATATGCCAAGGAAACCACGCATCGAGGACAACGCTCGGGCTAA
>JBDHDY010000194.1:0-12387 GCA_039591275.1 Gemmatimonadota bacterium
GGCATCAGCGTCGTCGGCTGGCTCGTGAGCACGACCGGCGCCGTACTGCTCGCGCTGGTTTTTTCCCGTTTGAGCAGAGCGATGCCGCGAAGCGGCGGACCGTACGCATACACTCGGTACGCGTTCGGGGACTTTGCCGGTTTTTTGGTTGCATGGGGCTACTGGATCTCGATTTGGGTCTCCATCGCCGCCATTGCCGTTGCCTTTGTCAGCTACCTCACGGTGTTCTGGCCTGCGCTGGCCGACAGGGCCTTGCTGGCGGCCACGGTCGCGCTGTCGACCATCTGGATGTTGACCTGGGTGAACATCCTCGGGGTACGTCAGGCCGGGGTGCTCCAACTCGTAACGACCGTGCTCAAGCTTCTGCCCTTGGTGGTGATTGCCACGATTGGTTTCGCATTCTTCAACCCAGACCATTTCACGCCGTTCAATCGGAGCGGAGAGCCAACGATCTCTGCCATCACCGCCACTGTGGCGTTGACCCTCTGGGCGTTTCTGGGAGTTGAGTCGGCGACGGTTCCCGCGGACGAGGTGGAAGACGCTCAGCGCACAATCCCGCGGGCGACCATCCTCGGTGTGATCCTGGCCGCGACGGTCTATATCCTCGGCACTGTCGCCGTCATGGGTATTCTGTCACCCTCCAGTCTCCTGACGTCCACGGCACCGTTTGCCGATGCCGCCAGCACCGTGTGGGGCAGGTGGGCAGGTTACGCCGTGGGTGCAGGCGCCGTGGTGTCCTGCTTTGGCGCGCTCAACGGATGGATCCTGCTGCAGGGACAAGTGCCCCTCGCTGCTGCCCGCGATGGGATTTTTCCCACAAGCCTCAGCCGCCTCTCGAAGTACGGCACGCCGACGACGGCTCTGGTGGCCTCGAGTGTTCTCGCCACCATGCTCATTTCGATGAATTACACCAAGGGTTTGGTGGAGCAATTTACCTTCATCATTCTCCTTGCCACGCTAGTCACTCTGGTACCCTACATCTTCTCGAGCATGGCGACCCTGATGAGCCTTGTCAAAGAGGGTCAACGTCCGACCGGCAGGGTGGCGATCAAGGCCTGGCTGGTTGGTGGCTTGGCCTTTCTCTATTCGCTGTGGGCGGTGGCGGGATCTGGACGAGACACGGTGTACTGGGGGTTCTTGCTGTTAATGGCCGGCGTTCCGGTCTACGTCTGGATCACCTGGCGCCGGAATGCCGCACGGCACGACTGATCGGATGACTTTCGCCATGCATGGATCTCAATCGGAAACTGGCGCCATCCATCATCTGGTCGTCAAGCACGCCAGGGATGCATTCTTGAGCGATGAAGCGATTGCTCAACAGTGGCGGCAACTCAACTACGTCGAGCCTCCGGATTATTCGCAGGCAGTGGCGGAGTACGATGAATTTCTCTCCGTCCTGCGCCGCTTCGAGATCGAGCTTCACATCTTACCGAGAGACGATGGCGTCGGCCTCGATTCGGTGTATGTGCGCGACGCGTCCATCGTGTGCGATGGTGGAGTCATCTTGTGCAACATGGGGAAGGTGGAGCGGCGGGCAGAGCCGGGAGCGCAGGAGATGCACCTCGTGGACATGGGTGTGCCGATATTGGGTCAGATTACGAGTGAGGGGTGCCTAGAGGGTGGAGATGTCGCATGGGTAGACGCCACCACCCTAGCAGTTGGTCGGGGATACCGTACGAACGACGAGGGGATCAAACAACTGCGAGATCTCGTGAGTGAATACATCGACGAGCTGATCGTCGTTCAGCTTCCGCATTGGCGGGGCCCCACTGACGTGTTCCATCTTATGTCGATCTTCAGTCCTATCGATTCTGATCTCGCGCTCGTGTACTCGCCGCTCATGCCCGTCTCGTTTCGCGAGGCCCTGCTTTCGCGAGGCATCGAGTTGGTCGAAGTACCTCCGGCGGAGTTTGAGACCATGGGATGCAACGTGCTCGCCGTCGCGCCGCGACGCTGCATGATGCTCGCTGGTAACCCGGAGACTCGTACGCGGTTAGAACGGGCTGGGGTAGAAGTGCACGAGTTCTCCGGTCGGGAAATTTGCCACAAGGGTGGTGGTGGGCCGACGTGTCTGACCCGACCGATCCAGCGCCACTGAGGGATAGCGACCGCGCCGTCGCGGCCTGCACTTTGGGTCTTAAATGTGGCTAGACCGCCTCGGGCCGCCCTTCGTTGCGGGCGGAGCGATAAAGCGCTTCGATCACCCTCATATTGGCAGCGGCTTCAGCAGGTTGGTATTGCACGGGCCGATCGTTGAGCACACAATCGGCGAAGTGTTCCACCATCAAGCGATATTCATCAGTGCCGGGAACGTTGTGTGTTTGCTTGCCCTCCCGGCCGTGGTGCTCTTCGATTGTCGTATCCGCAGTTCCCGGCAAGAAGGCCGACGGTACGTCGAGATGGCCCTCAGGGCCCGCCGCCTGGTAGATCTCCCGGCGTTCCAGCGCCAATCCACAATCGAATTGTGCCAGCAGGCCGTCCGCAAAGCGTAGCGTCCCAGCCATTTGTTCGTCGACGCCGGTGTTGCTCCAACTTGCATAGGCCTGGACTTCCACCGGCTCCCTACCGGCCAAGGTCCGGCTCACGTTCACACAGTAGCACCCGACGTCCATGAGCGATCCACCACCCAGTTCGGGTTTCATGCGGATGTCGTCCGGACTCCTTAGGCGAAAGCTGAAAGAAGAACGGATTGCCCGCAGCGGTCCGATGGTGCCGCTGCGAATCAGCTCGAGCACTCGCAGCGTGCGCGGGTGGAACCGGTACATGAATGCCTCCAGCAAGGTTACCCCGGCCTGTCGAGCCGCGGTGGCCATCTCATGGCACTCAGCCTCGTTGATCGCCAGCGGTTTCTCACACAAGACGTGTTTGCCGGCTGTTACTGCCTTGACCGTCCACTCCAGGTGCATGCTGTTCGGCAGGGGAATGTAGAGCGCGTCTATCTCGTCGTCCGCAAGTAGTGCCGCATAGCTGCCGTGCCACTTGGGAATGTCCAGCGCAGAGGCAAACTCGCGGGCACGCTCGTCGTCGCGACTGGCCACGGCTACCAGCTCGCCGTTGGCGGACGACTGAATGGCTGGAATGACGGCAATGCGGCCGATGTTGGCAGTGCTCAACACTCCCCACCTGATCTTGTTGGCCATCTTCGGTCCTATCGATGCCCGCGTTACCAATGGGCAGTCCGGTTGCGTGATGATTGATGTGAAGTGGGTCCTGCCATGCGGCTCCGCATGTTGTCTGATGCCGCGCGGGCGAAATCTAGCACCACAGCTTCAGCACGCCAGAATGCGTTGAAGTTACGGAAATTGGCGGTGTCCCATAACTTGCGGCGCGGATCGCGCTCAATGATAGTCGAGTGCCGGTGAGGCAATTTTTGTTGAGGCCGAAGCTGACGGTGCCCGTGGCCCCGACCGGTGAAATCTGTTAGAATCCCATCGCATTTTAGGGACGGCGACAACAGGGGTCGTTGCTACACGAATCGTGTCTTGTACCAGCAGGTGATGGGTGGTGCTATGAGTGATTTTCTGAAGAATCTTGGCATAGACGATGAGAACCCGGGTGGCTTCGGCGGCCGGTGGGTGGGCTCGGGTCCGACATTGGAGGTCATCACACCCATCGATGGGTCTGTGATAGCGACCGTCAAGCAGGTGACAGAAGACGAATACAGCCAGATCGTCGATCGTGCCCACACGGCGTATCTCGAGTGGCGCAACCTCCCCGCTCCCAAGCGCGGTGAGGTCGTTCGCCAGCTGGGCAATCGCCTGCGGGAGGTCAAGAAAGACCTTGGCGCGCTAGTGACATTGGAGATGGGCAAGATCATCGCCGAGGGCGAGGGCGAAGTGCAGGAGATGATCGACATTTGCGACTTTGCCTGTGGCCTGTCACGTCAGCTCTACGGCCTCACCATGCAATCAGAGCGGCCGGATCATCGGATGTACGAGCAGTGGCACCCGCTTGGAGTCGTAGGCGTGATTAGCGCCTTCAACTTCCCCGTGGCGGTTTGGAGTTGGAATGCCGCCATCGCTGCGGTGTGTGGTGATAGCGTGCTCTGGAAACCTGCAAGCAAGACCCCGCTCACGGCGATTGCATGCATCAAGATTGCACAACAGGTCTGTGAGGCCAACGGTGTCGATCCGGCCGTCTTTTCGCTGACCGTGGGGAAAGGTTCGACAGTCGGTGACAAGCTCCTGCACGACCGCCGCGTCCCGCTCATTTCGGCAACGGGCAGTTGTGAGATGGGGTACCGCGTGGGCGAAGTCGTGGGTAAGCGACTTGGCCGCACGATCTTGGAGCTTGGCGGCAACAACGCCATCATAGTGACCCCGCACGCGAATATGGATCTTGCGCTTCCCTCGATTCTCTTCGGTTCCGTTGGGACGGCGGGGCAGCGATGCACGACGACCCGTAGGATCATTGTGCATGAGACCATCAAAGACGAATTGGTCACGCGTCTGCAAAAGGCGTATGAGGGGATTCGCATCGGCGACCCCCGCAAAACGGAAACCGTGATGGGCCCGCTGGTGACCCACGACGCCGTGTCCGATCTGCAGGCAGCGATCAAGCGTGTCAAGCAGGAAGGTGGGGAGATCTTGTACGGCGGTGAGCCCTTGGATGGTCCGGAATTTCCCGGAGGGCACTACGTGAAGCCGTGCATTGCGGCGGCGAAGAACGAGTTCGATATCGTTCAGGAAGAGACGTTCGCGCCAATACTCTACATCATTGGCTACGGCAGCGCCTCTGCCTCATCGGCCGAGGCGGTTTCCGAGATCAATCAGGCGGTGGCGCTCCACAACGGAGTGCCGCAGGGCCTCTCGTCTGCTGTTTTCACCGAACATCTGCGGGAGGCAGAGTATTTCCTTTCGCGTCAAGGAAGCGACTGCGGAATCGCCAACGTCAACATCGGCACCAGCGGTGCAGAGATCGGTGGAGCGTTCGGAGGTGAGAAAGAAACTGGCGGCGGTCGGGAGTCCGGTTCCGACGCTTGGAAGGCGTACATGCGCCGTCAGACGAATACGATCAACTGGAGCACTGAGCTGCCCCTTGCCCAGGGAATCAAGTTCGGCGAGTAGCGTTAGTCCTCCAAGGGGTCCTGGCTGCGCCGCGCCATCTGGTCGCAAGGCATTGGTGGGACTGGGCTTAAGGCCGACTGTGTTATTTGGCGTGATCGACGGCGACCGGCTGGTTGCCGGTTTGACCGAGGGTGTCAGTGCCACGCATATTCTAAGGTCACGCACAAATCACAGACACCGCAGATGGCCGTACGCTAGCTGAGTAGCTTCGCTCGAGTAGTCGGGCGTGCGGTTGCTCCCGGTAGGCAAACCGGATTGACGGGAGCAGGAGCGAGAAGCGATGGTGGAACACGAGCACCGGCCCGGCTTGGAATATCCACGTCCGCCACTTCCTCCCGACGAACCCCGGCGGCTGGAGGCGCTCAAGCGATACGAAATCCTCGACACGCTGCCGGAGCAAATGTTCGACTGGCGGCACATATCTGCCACACCCCAATTGCCCTTATCACGCTGATCGACTCCACTCGGCAATGGGTCAAGGCCCGCGTCGGTACGGACGTTAGCGAGACGCCCAGAGACGTGGCGTTCTGCTCCCATGCCATCGCCTCTCGTGAGACACTGGTAGTACCCGACGCGCTCGAGGACGACCGATTTGCCCGGAATCCTCTCGTCACCGGCGAGCCGAAGATTCGATTCTATGCTGGTGCGCCCTTACTCGTGCAGGAGGGCCACGCGCTTGGGACACTCTGCGTCGTAGATCGTGAACCGCGGCACCTCACCGAGCGGCAGCAAGAGGCGCTCGAGGCGCTGTCCCGACAGGTGATGATACTCCTCGAGCTTCGGCGTCAGCTCACGAACGCAAAAAGGCTCGCCGAGTAGTCAGAGGCGGGATATCCCCGTTCAGACCGTCCGAGCCAGAATGCTCGACGACTGGCAACACCGTCGGGGACGATGTGCACGACGTGGGCAAGTGCCGCTGTGGACTGTGGTGAGTTGCACCGGTTAGCCATCCTGTGTCCGCTGCCGCAGGAGTGAGATGATATCGGAGTGCCTGTGAGGCAGAACATCCGTAGTGTTGGATATCTCGTCATTTTGGGGCTGACCCTGGGTGCGGTGTTCTGGGTGGTTGATTCACTGGTCGATGCCCTGGTATTCCAGAACCGGAGCTTTGTTGATGAAGCACTGAGCCCGGACGGCGTCGCGCGGGCCTCATCGTCGCGCAGCGCCGGAGGGCGGAAGCTAGTCTCCGGATGGCACAAGATCAGTTGGAGGAACGCGTTCGCGAGCGAACCGTGGCGTTGGAAGAGGCCAACGTTGCGTTGCAGGATGAGATTGCCGGTCGTCAGCAGGCACAGGATAGCCTGAAGGAGAGCGAAGGGTGGCTTCGGCGCCTGTTAGAGACCACCAACGTGATCCCTTGGGAAGCAGACGCCGAGACCTGGCAGTTCACCTACGTGGGCCCGCAGGCGGCCGCGCTGCTTGGCTATCCGCTCACCCAATGGTACGAGAGGGGTTTCTGGACTGCTCATATTCATGACGACGATCGCCAGCAAGCCACAGATTTTTGTGAGAAGTCGTCTCACGGCTGCAGTGCTTACGAGTTTGAATATCGCATGGTTGCGGCCGACGGGAGGACTGTATGGTTGCATGACATCGTCACGGTCGATGCCGAGAACGGTGTGCCGAAGACGCTTCGCGGCTTCTTGCTCGATATTACGACGCGGAAGCAAGCCGCACAGGAGCTCGAACGATCCGAGGCCCGCTTTCGCCGGCTGCTAGAAGCTGCACCCGATGCCATCGTGTTGATGCGGCTGGACGGAAGTATCGCCCTCGTTAACGAACAAGTCGAACATCTGTTCGGGTATCGTCGGGAACAACTAGTAGACCAATCGGCCGAGATGCTCATGCCGCGGCGGTTTCGGCGCCAACACGCCGAAAGCCTTGCAAAGTTTCACAATCAACCTCGCTTGGGGCTCGTCGACGATCGCATGGAACTTCATGGTCTTCATAAGGATGGCAGCGAGTTTCCTGTCGAAATCACACTCAGCCCCCTCGAGAGCGATGAAGGCCTGCTCGTCTGCGGTAGCATACGCGACATTACCGAAAGAAGACGGGCGAAGGAGGCCGTCGCAGAGAGCGCAGAGCGAATGCGCCTGATGGCGGATGCCCTCCCAGTGTTCATCTCATACGCGGATGTCGAGCAACGTTATCGCTTTGCCAACCGTGCGTTCGAAGAGTGGTTGGGTGTCTCACGGGAGGCGATCCGTGGTCGCACTGTGAAGGACGTGATCGGCGAGGAATCGTACGAGGTCATCCAAGCGAATGTGGAGGCGGCGCTGGCTGGACGAGATCTCTCGTATGACCGGGACGTGCAGCGGCACGGGGTTTGGCACCGGCTACGCGTTTCCCTCGTACCGCATCGCGACCGCGGTGGGGATGTCGTCGGAGTATATGCCTTGGCATGGGACGTGACGGCGCAGGTACAAGCCGAGGAGGAGTCACGCAGACACCGGGAGGAGCTTGCTCGCGTGTCGCGCGTGGCAACAATGGGAGAGTTAACGGCCTCACTGGCCCACGAGCTCAACCAACCCCTCTCTGCGATCATTAGCAATGCTCAGGCGAGCCGCCGGTTTCTGGCGGGTGAAGAGCCCGATGTTCAGGAGCTGCGAGAGGCGCTGCAGGACATCATCGAGGACGGCAGGAGAGCGGCCGACGTCATTCGGGGGCTGCGGGCGCTGCTGCAGAAAGGCGACATCGAGCGTCGGATCCTGGATCTCAACGAAGTCATTCGGGAGGTGGCGGCGCTCATGCATGGCGAGCTCGTAGCGAACAGCATCCGGCTCAGGCTCGATTTGACGTCTGCTCTACCCCCCGTTGTGGGTGATAGGATTCAGCTGCAGCAGGTCTTCTTGAACCTCATCCTCAACGGCTCCGACGCCATGAAGAATGTTGAAGCCGCGCACCGTGAGCTGGTCATCAGGACGGCCCTCAACGGTGCGGCAACGGTTGAGGTCTCAGTGCGCGATACTGGCCACGGACTTGACCCGGAGAACACCGACCGTTTGTTCGAACCCTTTCACACCACCAAGCCTGATGGCCTAGGGATGGGACTCTCCATCAACCGTTCCATCGTCGAGGCACACGGCGGCCGACTGTGGGCCACCCAGAATCCGGAGCAGGGCGCCACATTCCACTTCACGTTGCCGGCCAACGGGGAGCCGTCCCCGTGAAGCCTTGACGCTGCGGAGCGCACCTGCGAGAAACCGGCCAAGTCATCTCCTGCTCGTCGCCTACGCCACCAGCTGAATTCGCGGTGAGAGGGTATCTGCCCTAGCCCTCCATCCTGGCGTATTGGACCAAAGTCCAATAGCGGCCCGCCCTCCCCGAGCGGAAGATTAAGTGGTTGCCACAGGGGCAGATCTTTCCCGAGCAAGTCTCGGCGACGCCACCGAGAGCCCAGTGATGGGTCATGGCCTCAGGGCCAGCCCAACACGACCTCAAATCGCTGAAACGCGCATAGAGCGCTAACAAGGTACCACCAGAGGTACCGATAGTTGCACCAACCCGTGCGCCCCGCACGGTATGGAGGGTCTCAGGCTGTGGAAGGCCGGCTGGCGGCGACTTTCCACAATTGGCCTGGTGAGGCGGCCGCCACTGGAGTCCCCCGCCTCATCGTGCCCCCCCCCGTCCATCTCAATCAACCTCCCCGACGCCCGGGGACCTCACGAACCGGCGAGCCAACGTTCCGTCTGCTGTCTCGTCAGAACGGGTGTGGGCAGCGGCCCCAGTCGCCCTCCGCCAACGGTCGTCTTGTGGCGAGCAGACGCCGGAAAAAACAATTGTGAGTAATTGTATCTCATTTGGTGATGTGACCCACCACGCAATGTGGACCGTCTCAAAGTCGGGACATATCCTCTGGGCCGCGTGACCAGCGCCTCCCAATAATCTCGTCTCCATCAATGACTTACGGTCCTGGTCCGTAACGGTATCGATCTTGCCCAACGCGTGGTCGAACCGCGCCGTCGCTGTTAGCAGGCGCCGCCTGAGGAAAATGAAAGAATGCTGCCCACTCGATCGTTCCATCACAGTTAGAGCGTTTGGCTTGCCGGTCGGCCGCGCCAAGAGCGTGGCTGACGACGGCCTGTTTTGCAGTGATGCACGGGCGGAAGGTGATTAATGATGCGATACAAGACCTTGATCGGCGTTACGGCGCTGACAACGATGCTGTTTGGATGCACGACCATCACAGGTGTAGGGGATTCAGATCACGTAGTGGGCTCGGGAAGGCTCGGTACGGAGTCACGGGCCGTCCAGGACTTCAGCGGGATCTCGTTGAGCGGTGTCGGCAGACTGGTGATCGAACAGACGGGGCGGGAGACCCTGACGATCACGGCGGAGGACAACATCTTGCCGCTCCTGGTATCGGAAGTACGCCATGGGCAGCTCGTGCTCGGCACCGTGTCGAATGTCAACATCTCGCCCACGCGAGAGATCGTCTATAGGCTCACTGTCAGGGAGCTCGAGAATATCGAGATCTCCGGAGCGGGAGCCGTAGAGGCCATCGCGATCGACACACCCTTCCTCGGCGTCACACTCAGCGGAGCGGCGAGTGTGTACGTCGAAGGATGGGCAGAGCGTCAGGATGTCGTCATCTCGGGTGCCGGCAGTTACCAGGCCGTCAATCTCGAGAGCAGCGATGTGACCCTCTCTGTATCCGGGGCTGCCGTAGCCGTGGTCAACGCCCGCGACTACCTCGAGGCACACGTGAGCGGGGCCGGCGTGGTTGAGTACACCGGCAACCCGGCGGTGACGCTGGATGTGTCCGGTGCCGGGGTGGTGCGGTGGATTGATCCCTAGGGATTCGTCCAAGCACAGTCATTGATCACGCCTCTGTAGCGCGGCCGGTCACGCCGCGCTGCCCGCCGCGTGATAGAGATGGACGTCGCGTTGCGGGAACGGGAACGAACAACCCGCCTTCTCGAGCTCCTCCTTGAACGTGCGCGTGAGGTCGCACCGCAGCGGCCCATAGTCTTCACGCTTGCACCAGGGCCGCACGATGATGTCGACGGATGAAGCGCCGAGTTCGCTGACGGCAACCGCGGGCGCCGGATCGCTGAGGACGCGTGGATCAGCCTTCAAGATGGTGTGGATCGCCTCGATGGCTTTGCCGATATCATCTTCGTACGAAATCCCGACCAGCAAGTCGATTCGCCGGGTGGCGTTGGCAGCGTAGTTCTTGATCGTCTGACCCCACACACTCGAATTGGGGATGACGATGGCCACATTGTCCGGCGTGTTCAGCGAAGTGGTGAAGATGTTGATCGCATCAACCGAACCGGAGACGCCAGCAGCCTCGATGAAGTCACCTTTCCGGAATGGACGGAAGATCAACAGCATGGTGCCCGCGGCGAAATTGGCAAGCGTGCCTTGGAGGGCGAGTCCGACGGCGAGGCCTGCGGCACCCAACACGGCTATAAGCGATGCGGTCTGAATACCCACCATGCCGAGCACGGCGATGATGACGAATGCAAGCAACAAGTAGTACACGAGCCCCGATACGAACGGGATCAGGATGGGGTCTGTCTTGCCGCGGTTGAGTAGGGTCCGGGTAGCCCGACGCGCCCATCCGGCTACGAACCGGCCTGCGATCAAGAGCAATATTGCGCCAAAGGCCTTGAGCCCCCACGCTGTGATGAGAACGCTGATGTTTGCCACCAAGGTCTCGAGATCGATGCCGAGCTGATTCATGTTGTCTTCCTCTGCTGATGTGGTTGGGCCGGTGGATCAAGCCTGAGCGGGCGGCCCTGGCCGCCCGCTTTTCATGTCCTCGATTCAGTTACATATGCGGACCGTCGCGCTCGGAGCTGCCCAGCGGAGGCCCGCATCCCAACACTGTTTAGTCGGACCCTATCGCTGATCGGACTCGCGAGCAGGTTCGTCCCCCCCGCTCGGCACCCCCCAGCGGGGATGCCGGGTGAAGTAGTCACGCGTTTCCCGCACGACGAACGGAGCAAGGAGGAGAAGTCCCACCAAGTTGGGAATGGCCATCGCTCCATTCATCATGTCGGAGAAATCCCACACGAACTGGAAACCTTGGCTTTGCTGCTCCGCAAACTGGAGAACGGACGCGCCGTAGAAGGCCAGCCCGATAAAGACGAGGCGATATGGCAAGATGGCGCGCTCACCCAGGATATACTCTGTCGCCTTTTCGCCGTAATACGCCCAGCCCAGAATCGTTGAGAATGCGAAGAAGGCAAGCGCCAGTGCCACGACTATGCCTCCCCATTCGCCGGGCAACCCGGTCTGGAACGCCTCCGCCGTGAGTGGTGCTCCGGTGTAGCCGACCTCGGTGATCGGGTCGATGCGAGTCCATGCGCCTGTGCCGATGATTGTGAATCCGGTGATGGAACACACCACGAGCGTGTCGATGAACACCTGCGTCATCGCGATGAGCGCCTGACGTGCGGGCTCTCGGGTCTGGGCTGCAGCGGCCGCGATGCCACCGGTGCCCAGGCCGGACTCGTTGGAGAACACGCCCCGCGCGATACCCCAGCGCATGGCTTCCCGCACGGTGGCGCCAAGAAACCCACCGGCAGCAGCCGCGGGCGAAAATGCTTCGGCGAAGACCAGGCGGACGATGTCGGGGACACCGCGCCAGTTGATAAGCAGTACAACGAGGCCGCCGACAAGGTAGAACACGACCATGATGGGTACGAAGATGCCCGTTACCCTACCGATCGACTTGATCCCGCCCAGAATGACCATCCCGGCGAGCACGGCGATGGCCACGCCGGTCGCGATGGGTGGAACGCCAAAGGTGCTTTGCAGGGCGTCCGCCACCGAGTTGGACTGCACCATGTCGCCGATTCCGAAAGCCGCGAACGCTGCGAAGAGCGCAAAGAGGAATCCGAGAGTCTTACCGAGCCCACCTCCAACGCCGTTCTTGAGGTAGTACATTGGACCGCCGCTCATTTGCCCGCGGGAATCCACTTCGCGGAAGCGTACGCCCAGGATCGCCTCGCAGTATTTGGTGGCCATCCCGACCAGCCCCGTCATCCACATCCAGAAGAGCGCACCCGGTCCGCCGGATGCGATCGCCGTCGCAACACCTGCGATGTTGCCGACCCCCACCTGGGCGGCCATCGCCGTCATCAAGGCCTGGAAGTGAGAGATGTCTCCCTCGCCGCCCTCCTCCTTTCGCACGACGAGCGCAAGCCAAAGCGCGTGGAGGAGTTCGCGGAACTGAATCCCCCGCAAAAACACTGTTAGGAACAGTCCTGTGCCGAGCAGGAGCAGCAGCATCGGCACACCCCACACGAACGAGCTGATGGAACCGATGATCTGTTGAATGGTTTCCATATGCGGTTTCCAGTTTGGTCTC
>JBDHDY010000195.1:0-9829 GCA_039591275.1 Gemmatimonadota bacterium
GTAGTACAGGAATCCGTCGGCATCGCCGGAATCGTGAAGCGGCAGGATGTGAGGATGCTGCAAAGCGGCCGTGACTTTGATCTCGGTCAGAAACCGCTCAGACCCGATGACGGCCGCAAGCTCAGGGCGCAGCACCTTGAGCGCGACCTTGCGGTCGTGCTTCATGTCCTCCGCGAGATACACGGTCGCCATGCCACCTTCGCCCACGTGGCTCTCGATGCGGTAGCGATCGGCAAGGGCCGTTTTCAGCTGGCCGGTGATGTCAGGCATAGCCTGTAAGATGGGGCAGGAAAGGGGAATGCGCGAGAGGGGATTCCACGGTTACGCTGATCTGCGCCGCGGACTACGGCCGCGGGTGGAGGCGGATCTGGCACCGAGGACCCTGAACCAGGTTAAGCACTAAGCCACTCCGTGCTCTTTACGGCACGCGACGTACGGACACTCTCGCGGTGGCTGTGCGTCGCGTAAGAGCTACGCGGCCTGCTTGGCGGGCTACCGTCTAATTCCCTCGCCTGGCAGCGCCGGCGTGTGTTGCGGATCGCGGCGCGCCTTCGTCGCCTGCTCGAACGCGTAACCAAGGCCAAGCAGACGCGCTTCGCTGAACGCGGGGCCGAGGAACGAGATGCCAACGGGCAAGGGGTCGCTCGTGAATCCAGCAGGTACGATAAGGTCCGGAAACCCCGTGAGGTTGGCGAAGTTCGTGGCCGATGGACCACCGCCACCCCCACCACCGTCGATGAAACTGGGACGATTGGGACTCGTCGGATAGACGATCGCATCCAGGTTTTGCGAGCTCATGGTGCCCGCAACGATATCCCGCAGCATCGGCAACCCGTGATCGCGCACTGCCAGGTACTCGGGATCGGTCAACGAGCCGCTTGCCTCTTCTCGCTGCATCAGGATCCATCTGGGTGGATTCGGGCGGTTCCCATTGGATGGGGGTGATGTCACCTCCAATGATTTCGCTACGAGTTCCTCGAGTGTTTTGGGATAACCCGGTTTCAGGGTCGCCAGATAATCCGGGATCTGTGCACGAAATTCCCGCCATCGGATCGTGGTGTACATGTCACCTTTGGCACCGATGAGCCACTGCGGGAACCGAACGTCGACGACTGTGGCACCCGCCTTACGCATCGCTTCCAGCGACGCCTCGATGACCCAGTCGACTTCCCGGTCTTGCCCGAGAAAGTCTCGAGCGATGCCGATGCGAGCACCCTGCAATGCGTCGGGGTCCAGGGCGGCTGTGTAATCCTCCTCCACCAGGCCTTCGCTCTTTTGCGTTGCGGGATCGGCTGGGTCGATGCCCGTCATGGCGTTGAGCATTACGGCGATATCGTACACGTGACGAGCCATCGGCCCTGGCACGTCAAACGACAACCCGAGCGGTACTATGCCGTCTCGGCTGAGTAGACCGTGCGTGGGTTTGAGTCCCACGATGCCGTTGGCGGTGGAAGGCCCACGCACCGAACCACCGGTATCCGAGCCGAGGCCCGCTTGCCCATACCCCGCCGCGATTGCAATCCCGGTTCCGCCGGAAGAACCGGACGGGCTGCGTCTTAGGTCGTGAGGGTTTCGCATAAGACCGCCCAGGGAGCTCAACGCTCTCCCGGATGCGAACTCGCTCATGTTGAGCTTGGCGAGGACGATCGCGCCCGCCTCTCGGAGCTTGCGCACAACGAACGCGTCATCCGGGGGAATCGAGCCCGCCAACAGAACCGACCCCGCGGTGGTCGGCATGTCTCCGGTGTCGAAGTTGTCCTTCAAGACGATTGGGATGCCGTGCAAGGGCGAGCGCGGACCGCTCTCTCTCCGCTCCCGGTCCAACTCCCGCGCTCTAGTTATGGCTTCGGTATTCAGCCAGAGCACAGCGTTGAGTTGCGGTCCCGCCTGGTCGTACGTCGCGATCCGAGCCAGGTAGCGCTCGACGAGCGCTTCCGACGTGAGCGTGCCCGCGTCGAACGCCAGGTTGATGTCCGCAACCGTGGCCTCGGTCAGGCCGAGCGTCTGGCCCGCCGCAGGTATGACCGGGACGGCAATGAGCGCAGCGAGCCAGAAGACAAGCGCCCAGCGGCGCAGCGAGACAGAAAGAATAGACGAGCGTACCATGGCATCTCCTTCGGTGCATGCTGCAATCAACTGATATCGCTCTCGATATGACATCTACTCATACCTCAAGAGGGGCTCACTCGCGGAAGGCATCAAAGATGTACACGGTGGACACGTTGTCCTCTGGCATGAAGTAGAACCGCAAGTGATCGTCCCTCAGCTCGAAAAAGAAGGGGTTCGTGCTCATGACCAGATTGGGCTCGACCCGTATCGTGATGGGAACCTGGTGGACAGCACGCTGCAACCGCAGATCTATGAGATCGAGCCCACCAAGGGCAAAGTCGGCCCCCACGGAATCCCCCACGGCGCGAACGTCATAGCTGCTCACACCTCCACAGAGCATGTAGCGCCCAGGTACATAATGACAGTCCTGGTAATCTACGTAGTGGCTTCCGTTCGGGGTGCGCAGCCCCGCCGGATCTAGCGCACTTACGGCCAACTCGAGTTCGTCATTCAGTTCCCAAGCGTAGAAGAATCTCGAGCCCCAACTCAAACCGTGCAGAGTCCTGCTCGTCGTGTCGTGCACGACGCCGCCGATGTGGTCTTCGAAGCGAAATACTTCCGTAGCCTCCATGGTGGCAGGATCCACGCGATAGATGATGGATCGGCTGTTCGGTCGATACTCCGCTACAGGGACCCAGATGAATTCACCGTCAAAGTCGATGCCGCCTGGATGATAGACGCTCCCCTCGCCAAGCGTCACACGAGCGATGAGGTTGCCCTCACGATCGGCCTTGAAGAGATGACCCACACCCTCCCCAGCAGTTCGATCATATCCGTCCACGACCAGGCCAAATCTCTCCGTCGGTATCGTTACCTCCACCGACGAAAAGAAGATGTGCTCGCCGACGATGACCATCCCCTGGGGATGATACGTCTGGAACTGCATCGAGATTGCCCCTGCCCGCCGCCAGTCGGTAGCTCTGGAGAGTCGCATGAAGTGTCTCACGATGTCGGCGTCCTGGGCTGCAACGGGCAAGGTCTGCATAACCAGCGATAGGCAGACCACAGAGCTACCAACCAGACGCTGACGCTTGGACACTGATTCTGTCATTCACTGCCCCCTACCCAGCCACCGTATTAGTTGCCACCCGACTCAATCTGTGGCGTGTCAGCAGCGCCCGCCATGAGTTGGGCAAGCTGCTCCATCGACAACTCGTCCTTTGCACAATCTGCAATGACCTTCCCCCGCCGCAACACCACGAAGTGATCGCCGACGGGATAGGCATGATAGGGATTATGGGTTACTAAGACGACGCCAACGTCGTTCTGTTTGGCCTGCTCAAGGTAGCGCAGCACGACACCAGTTTGCTTCACACCGAGAGCGGCCGTCGGCTCATCGAGGATGAGCACCTTGGCGCCAAAGTACACCGCCCGGGCAATGGCGACCGCCTGCCGCTCGCCACCCGAAAGCGTGCCCACCGGCTGTGAGGTGTCGCGAACGTCGATACCCATCTTCCTCAGCTCGTCACGCGTGATTTGGTCGCACAGCCTAGCATCGATGTGCTTGAGCGGTCCCCATCCACGGGTCGGTTCCGATCCGAGGAAGAAATTGCGCCATACACTCATCAGGGGAATCAGCGCCAGATCTTGGTACACCGTCGCGATACCGCGCTCGCGCGCCTCGTGCGGGGAGGCGAAATCGACGGTCTCACCCTGCATCGCATACGCGCCTGCCGAGGGCTTGAGCACGCCGGAGAGAATTTTGATCAGAGTTGACTTGCCGGCGCCGTTGTCTCCTAGAAGACAGGTCACACGGGCCGCGCGCACGAACAGTGACACATCTTGGAGCGCGATCACGTGGCCGAAGTATTTCGACACGTTGGTCACTTCGAGCACCGGGGTGGCGTCCTGACTCACGGTGCCTCCGAAGCCTTCCTGCGAACAAAGTTGTTGAATACCACGGCCACTACGAGCGTCGCTCCGAGAAACACCTGGAACCAATCTGCGTCGACACCGGTCATTACGATCCCCTGCCGCACCATCCCAAAGATCAGCGCACCGAACACAGCGCCGACGGCCGAGCCATAGCCGCCCGTGAGCAGCGTCCCACCGATTACCACAGCGATTATGGCCCGGAACTCCTGCAGCTCCCCGCGCAGGGTGTCCGCTCCGGTGAACCTCACCGCTTGCAGGATGGCAACGAGGCACGCGGCGGAGGCAGTGGTCATGAAGAGGCCGATCTTCACGCGTCTGACAGGCACGCCCATGTTACGCGTGGCGTTCGCGTCACCGCCCGCCCCAAAAATCCAGTTGCCGCTCCGGGTGCGCAGTAACACCCACGTAGCCACCGCGGCGAGGCCAATCCACCAAACGATCGACACCCTGAACGGGCCGATAGGATT
Source organism: Gemmatimonadota bacterium (assembly GCA_039591275.1). GTDB lineage: Bacteria > Gemmatimonadota > Gemmatimonadetes > Gemmatimonadales > GWC2-71-9 > JBDHDY01. Next base: position 4,452 of record JBDHDY010000195.1, read on the forward strand.
ACTGCCGAAGAGCACTCGGGCCACTTCGTACCCTCTTGCATCGTCGAGGCCGCCAAGTTGCGTCCGGCCTGTGAGTTGCCGTGTGACCCCGATCGTCAGACCCCTGACGATGAACAGGGTCGCGAGTGTCACTATGAACGATGGCAGGCCGGTGCGCACGACGAGGTAGCCGTTGCCAAAGCCTATTGCGAGGCTCAAGGCAAAAGTGACCGCGACAGCAGGCCAGAGCGGCCATCCGACATGACTCGTCAGCAACATGAGTGACATGCTGGCGGCCCCGATGATCGAACCCACCGAAAGGTCGAACTCGCCTCCGATCATGAGCAGCGAAACCGCCACAGCGAGAATTCCAAGCGGGGCTGCGGCGTTTAGGTAGGCAGCTGTCCCGCCGGCACTCCGAAACGGCTCGCCGGCAACGACTGCAAAGAAGATCCAGATCAGTGCGGCGCCGGCAACCGCGCCGAGTTCGGGCCGGCCGAGCAGGCGCCTGACGATACTGATCTCGCGGATTCTTTCGTCGGCTTTCATCGGCACCGTGTAGCTATCGACTGCGCGTGGTGGCGAGTCCCGTCACGTGCTGCGGTACGGCCCCAGAGCAGACACCTAAGAAGTCCCACCGTGCACCAACCCGCCGCTGCGGGAGCCACCAGTATGGTTGCAGGACCTTCCATACTAGCATGGCGGCAGATCCTTCCGCGCGCTGTGGTGCTGCGCTCATTACCCGATATCCTAACACCTGATCGCGCACCAACGCGCGCTACAGGACCCGCCGCCATGCTAGTGCAACCATCGCGCTGCAGCGGTGCGGGCGCACCATGCTACGCCCCTCCCTCCCCTACCTAACGCCCCGCTCCGACAAGCTGATCACATCCGCCGCCGTTTCTGCCGTGACGAAGCTCGGTCCAGTCGGGATCACACCGCCGCCCCCGGGCAATGCCTGGGTCTCAATGAACTTCGTCATGAGGACGACGGCGAGATACCCCTGCAGGTACTGTTGCTGGTCGATGGCGAACAGCATCTCGCCATCCCGCACAGCATCGAGCACGCTGGGTGACAAATCGAATGCACCAAACGTGATCTCGCCCAACCTTCCTGTTTCCCTAAGCGCCGCGAGGGTCGGCCCGGCGCCCGCAGGCCCGAGTGTGAGAATACCGTCTATTTCCAAATCGGCGGAGAGCGCGCCGGCAACTCGCTGCTGCGTGTCGTCCGGATCGGAAAGATCAACCGCCAGCACCTCGACCGCTCCCCCGGCAGCGCCGAGCGCGTCCGCCAAACCCTGACACCTGACGTCCAACGCGACGTTGCCGACTTCGTGATTCACACACAACGCTTGGGAGACACCAGCAGCGCCCATGCGCTCGGCGGCGGCGAAACCGGCGTCGTATTCAGGTTGGCCCACGTGCACCAGCACACCGAGGTTCTTGTAGACGTCACCGCCGGAATTGACGGATATCACGGGAATGCCTGCATTCACGGCCGCACGAATTGCGGATTCCAGGGCATCTCCGTCGGGAATCGAGACCACGAGGCCACTCGGGCCCGACGCGACAGCAGCATCGATCAGGTTGTTCATCTCGACCATGTCGAAGCTGCCCGGTGCTTGATACTCGGCCCGGACGCCGAGGTCCGCGGCGGCATCGTGGACACCATTGGCGACGACCGACCAAAACGGGTCGGACGACTGTCCGTGGGTCACGACAACGATGCGGATGTCGCGCTCGGTGGTGGCGTCACGATCAGCTCCGCTACAGGCAGCAGCAACAAGCATCGATGCCAGGAGTTGGGTAGTCCATCTCCGTGACTTCACAAGCTTCCTCCTCTGGCTCATAACCTCAATGACCCTGCAACAGGATCACTGGCCACCTCTTCCCTCCCGAATGTGATACCGCAATCGGGCGTTAATGCCCAGGCGATCCGCCGTGCTGCTGTACTGGAACAACCCCGCAACAGAGAGGTGGATATCAAACGCGATCTGAATCCTGAGCTGTGCCAGATGTGAGGTGAGTGACTCATTGCGATCCGGGAAGCGCACTGCGTTGACTTGGTAGTTGCTGCCCACCTCGAAGTGCCGGGAGAAGCTCACGGTAGGACCGCCGGAGAACGTCGCTCGCCATCCATCGTAGAACGACCCCGCCCTCGCCGATACACCCCCTCGGAGCAACGCGCTGCGAGACAAGTTGAACTCCATTTGGCCTTCGTGAAACCAGTAATTCCCGGGCTCCACCGGTGTCACACCCGAGAGGTAGAATCGCTCGAGCACGCTCTCATAATTGTTCTCCACGGTGAGCGATAGCCGGCGTCCCGACTTCATCTCGAACTGAATCGATCGAGCAAACGATGCGGATTCCACCGTCCGATCGGTGTTGCGCACGTACAGTGAAGACCTGCTCTCAAGAGTAGCGGTACGAAGCGCCGAAGAGGGATTTGCGAACCCGCGGTATTGCAGGTTGAGTTGCCCCTGAGTGAAATCATGGCGCAGCACAAAACCCAAACGCGGATCGTAATCCCGTCCCGATCGCACGTAGTCCGCAGAGTAACTGAAACCGGTCTGATTGCGCCGTTCCCAGCGAGCGACAAATCGACTCGCGTCGATCAAATTAGGTACCGGGTCAGCCGGATCTTGGCGTTCAAAGGTCGAGGCCCACTTCACGGTTAAATATTGGTCGCCGACCACTCGGAAAACTCCGTCGACGCCAGAAGTCACGCCATAGTCCCCATCCGTCGTGACAGCAGTGGTGACCATGGCACCTATGGTAGAGTAGGGGTTGAATACCTGGCGCTTGAGTCTGGCGACGCTGATGTTTTCGCCGGGGCGGCCGTCGTGGTCGGCTGTCTGCATGCTGAGAATTCCGATGTCCCTGCCAGCAACCCGCCCCACAAGACGTAATCCTCCGTAGATGCGCACCGGTTCGCCACCTCCGGTCAATCCTATGCGACGGCTGTGGAACAGTCGGCTAAATCCACCCGTGCTGAACTCGAAGAGGCTGGACCGCTCTTGAAAGAACTGACGTTTCTCTGGGAAGAACAGCGAGAAGCGCGTGAGGTTGACCTGCTGGGAGTCTGCCTCAACCTGGGCAAAATCCGTGTTGACTGTAGCGTCCAGGGTGAGGTTGTTGGTGACGTTGTATTTGACGTCGAGTCCGCCCTCGTTGGTCCTGTCGCGCGAAAGCTGGTACGCCGTTTCGGCACCGTTCAACTCCGCCGCCTCGTTCACGCCACCGAGCACGTAGGGAGTCATATACACCGGCTTGGCTGCGTACACGCCTTCAAGCGAGACCCGCTGCGCCTGCGATGGCTTGGCGAATGCCATCCCCCAGTTGGGCGGAATGGCGGGGAACGTCTGGCGCTCGTTTTTCCGAGCAATGAGCCGATACACGATCAGACCCATCTCGACATGCCCGTTGTCGTCCTGGAATCCCAGGCTAGAGAATGGAATTCGCATCTCGACAAACCAGCCCTCTTCGGTCTGGGTCGTCGCCAAGTCCCAGTGCGAGTTCCAATCGTTGTTCATAGCCCTGCCGCTGCTGAACTCGGCGTCGTTCGACACGGAGCGGTCCGACCGGACGCCCGCGGGACTGGCAGTGAACCAGACCGCCGATTCGTAGTCGTTGTATGTGTCCAATACGATCGAGAACAGGTCGTCGCCGCTGTACTGATCTCGATACAGCGTGGTGCTGCGCACACCTTTCGGATCAGAGTCGTAGAGCCGCCCCCCCAAGTAGAGGTAGTCATCGTCATAAGCAACGAACGCATCCGTCTGCTCGCTCAGTGGCGCTCGGAACGTGGGTATATGGACCGTGATGGGAAGGGGGGTCAGCTCCTGCCACGCCGGCTCATCGAGCCGTCCGTCCAGCTCGATCGGCCCAGAGAGTCGGGGCAGGGGCATCGGCTCTTGTGCGGCCACAGACGACGCGAGCGGAAGGCTGAACGCCAACAGGGTAGCGAGCATCAATACCGACCGGAGAAGAACAGCTCCTGCCCGACGCGTTCGACGGGCCAAGGGTGCCATGCGGAGGTCGGGCATATGTATCAGATACTCGCTCACATCGGGGTCGGGAGTCGTAGATACGAAAGAACTTACGGGCCCGCTGCCCCGTGAGCCAGGGCCCTTGACGTGGCGGTCCCTCAATGCTCGATCTATCTTGGTGCCTTGGACGGTGCCCTCCACAGCACGATTTCTTGTCGCCGCGCCATATGTGGGTCTGAACAGCTAGCATCGCTTGCAGGCATTCCAAGGGGGATTCTATGCGCAACCGTCATCTTGCTCTGATCGCGTTGCTCATTTCGTCGGGGATGGCAGCACGCCCAGTCGCCGGTCAGGCGCCGGACGCTCCTCGGCTCAAGGCAGAAGCGTTTGCGTCGATCGACGCCAGGGCGGACCGCCTCGGTCGCATGTCCGACGCAATCTTTAGTTACGCCGAGATAGGCTTTCAGGAGGTAAACACCATCCAGTTGGTCACGGGGGCCCTCGAGAGCGCGGGCTTCCGGGTCGAGCGGGGAATTGCCAAGATGCCAACAGCCTACCGGGCGACGTACGGCAGCGGGCGTCCGGTCATTGGCCTCATGTCCGACTTCGACTGTGTCCCGGGGGCGTCGCAATGGCCCGCGACCCTGACCCACTCACCTATCGTGGAGGGAGCGCCGGGACACGGGGAGGGTCACAACACCCACCAGCCCGTGGTCATCGGAGCGGCACTCGCAATCAAGGAGCTGCTAGACAGGTACAATCTTCCGGGAACGATTGTGGTGTACGGCGGCCCCGCCGAAGAGGTCGTTGCGAGCCGCGGTTACATGGTGAACGCGGGGCTGTTCGATGGGGTGGACGTGGGCATGGACGTTCATATTGGGAGCGACTTGGGAAGCGGTTACGGGTTGAACAACCTCGCAAACGTATCGGTACAGTGGACGTTCAAGGGTGTGCAGGGACACGGTGCGAGCCCCTGGACGGCTAAGAGTGCCCTCGACGCCGTAGAGCTCATGAATGCGGGAATGAACTACCTGCGGGAGCACCTGCCGCTCGACATGCGTTTCCACTACGTCATCACCGTTGGTGGTAAGCAACCCAACGTCGTCCCAGCCGAAGCCACGGTCTGGTACTATTTCCGACAGACGAATTACGAACGATTGGTGGCGCTGTGGGATCGGGCCCGGCTCGTGGCGGAGGGAGCCACGTTGATGACGGGCACCACTGTGACCGAGCGAGTTCTCGCTGGGTCTTGGCCGATCATCAACAACAAATCGCTCGCGGAGGTAATCCAGTCCAACGTCGAGGCCGTGGGGATGCCGCAGTGGTCTGCTGACGACATAGCGTTCGCGGAGGCCTTCCAGCGAGCGATGGGCCAGGAGGAGATCACCGGCCTCAAGACGGAGGTGAGGCC
>JBDHDY010000196.1:0-6790 GCA_039591275.1 Gemmatimonadota bacterium
CGCTTCTCCCTGTTCTTCCCCGAGAAGCGTGATTTCTTCATGGAGAACGACGGGGTGTTCTCGCTGGGCGATATCACCATCCGCAATTATCGGACGGGGTCATCGCCCAGGGATTTCAAGCTGTTTCACTCCCGTCGGATCGGCCTCTCGGATGATCGCCAACCGATCCCAATTGCGGTCGGTGGCCGGCTCACTGGCAAGGCCGGTGACTTCGAACTCGGAATCCTGGAGATGCAGACACAGCGGAGCGAGCTCGGCCCGGGTGAGAACTTCGCCGTCGCGCGACTCCGCAAGAACGTCTTGAGCAGTTCTGACGTGGGTGTCATGTTCATCAACCGCCAGGGCACGAGCGAGGGGTTCACCGAGAGCTACAATCGGAGCTTCGGTGTCGATGCCAATTTGCAGTTGCTCAGAAACATGGTGGAGCTTCGGTGTCGATGCCAATTTGCAGTTGCTCAGAAACATGGTGCTGAGTTCATACGTCGCACGGACGGATGAACCCGGAACAACGGGGAACAAGAATTCCGCTTGGTTGCAGGTTGCGTGGCGCGATCGCGTGTGGGATACGTCCGGTTTCGTCAAACACGTCGGCGATGACTTCAACCCGGGCGTTGGCTTCATCCGACGCCAAGGAATGCGTCAGGCATTTGCCACGTTCGGTGCCCATCCGCAACCGAACATCGCAGCGCTTCAGGAAGTAAATCCGTATGTCGACGTGTCGTTCATTTCTGACCTGGATTGGTCGCTAGAGACGCGGTCCGTGACGGGGGGCTTGGGTGCAACGTTCCTCGATGGTGGGACGCTCAACCTCGAGTACACGAACAACTTCGAGCGGCTTACAGAGCCTACGTTAATTACAGGTGTTGAGGTCCCCACCGGTCAGTATGATTTTGCCGAAGCCGCACTGTCCTATCGGGCGAGCGGCGCCCGATGGATCTCAGGTAACGTCCGCTTCAGCAAGGGAAGCTTCTTCGACGGGAACAAGACCTCGGTCGGCGGCAGCGCTCTGCTGCGGCCAAACTACCACCTGTTACTTGATGTGTCGGCGCAACACAACGAGGGGACCCTGGCAGGTGCACCGTTTACGGCCGACCTGTTCAGCGGACGACTCAGATACGCTCACTCGACAAGGTTCTTCGCAAGCGCCTTCGTGCAGTATAACAAGTCAGCCGAACTGCTCGTCGCCAACGTGCGCATCAACCTCATCCACGCGCCGCTCAGTGACATCTTCTTGGTGTATACGGAGCGCCGCGACATGGCGGACGGCGTGCAAGACCGGCTCCGCGGCCGTCTAGTCACGCTCAAAGTGACGAGGTTGTTTGGGTTCTAGCCGCCCCGCCACACCGCTCCGGGCGGGCAGGCGGTCCTACCCCTCTCACCTTCCCACCCGGCGGTCCAACTCCGCCCTGCGCCCCACCCCGGCGGTCGGGCGGTCAGTCCACCCCACCGCCGCCCAATTGACGAATGCGATGAGAACGAGTACTCCCCGGCCACCCTACACCCTACACCCTACACCCTACACCCTACACCTACCGTCCTTCTAATTCCGCCACCGCCTCCCGCTCCCGCGCGAGGGCCGCCCGCATTTCCTGCCACCGCATGCGCTGCGTTTCGGTAGGAGGATATAAACTCCCCTGGCGCACACCACTGCCGTTGAACTGTCCGGCAAGACTAGAGATCCGCCGGCGCAGTTGCCGCAGGCGACTTCGCAGGGCCTCGATCGAGTCGGCGACGCTCTCGTTCTCGCGGCCACTCGACGAAAGACCTTGAGCTAGTTCTCCCACACGGTCTGACAGACTGGCGACCTGATGCTGTCCCTCCAGTATGTCGAGAAGGAACTCCTCCCGGTCCCTGTACTGGGCGACGGTAACCGGCATGATGGAATCGCCGCGCACGATAATGCTCTGAGTCGATTGAGCGCTGCCGGCCGTGAGAGTCGCGGTGTACACACCCGGCGACACGAAAGGTCCCCGAGGTGTTACCGGGTGGGGTAGTCGCGGCAAAGCGTCCTCCACCGGCCCGCCATCGAACGGAGAGGACTCCACAACTGGTCCCTCGTGCCGCAAATCCCAAACGGCTCGGTAAATGACGCCCGCCTCGCCGGCAACATCGAGACGTCGCACGACTCGCCCGTCGTCGTTGGTGATTTCGATGTTGGCGTTCTGTGCTGATTCGCCAAGCACGTAGCTCAAGATGGCACCTTCCGGTGGGTTCTCACCGGCGTAAGCGTTCTGGCCGCGATACGAGGTGGCCTTCCAGTATTGCATGATTCGGGGCGGCCGAACACTGAACAGATGAGCTGGTGCCCGCCTGACCACGCCAGACCACTCCACCAGAGGAGTGAGATCGTCGAGAATCCAAAGGCTCCGTCCATGGGTGCCCACAATGAGATCGTTGGCCCGAACCTGAATTACTAGGTCATCGTAAAGCGTCGTAGGCAAGTTTGCCTTGAAGTGGGCCCAATGCTCGCCTCGATCCGAGGACACGAACAGAGCGTGCTCGGTCCCGAGGAACAACAGGTCGGGGTTGTGGGGGTGCTCGCGGATAACGTTGACAACACCCATGGTGGGAAGGCCATCCACCAGGGACTGCCAGCTTGCACCAAAGTCTTCCGTGCGAAATACGTAGGGCTTGAAGTCGCCATCACGATGGGCGTCGAATGTGGCATACCCCGTTCCAGGGTCGATCACTGATGCGATTACTCGGCTCACATATGTGCCCCTGGCGACTCCGCTCACATTGTGGGCCACCTCGGCCCAAGTGTTTCCTCCATCCCGTGACACTTGGATGTTGCCGTCATCCGTACCGACCCAAAGCACGTCGGGATCCGACGGAGATTCGGCGATGGTGACGATTTCCCCGTACGAGCTAGTGCCGTCGTTACGGGACAAGCCTATCTCGGCACCGGCCACACCCATGAGGGTAAGAGTGTCGCGGTCGATCCGGCGCGTCAGATCTTCGGTGCGATTCCAACTCAATCCGCGATTGCGGGAGATGAAGAGGCGATTACCTCCGAAATAAACGACTCGGGAGTCGTGCTGGGAGACGAGGATGGGGGTGACCCAGTCCCAGCGGTAGTCCGGCTCGCTTTCAGGCGGATAGGGGCGAACATCCAGGAGATCACCAGTCTCGGTGTTCAGCCGCACAATGCTTCCATTTTGCGCAGTCCCGTATTCGAAGCGGTGATCGTTGGGGTCCGGCTGGTGATACATTCCATCTCCGAATCCGATCTGCCGCCAATCGTCATTGACGATGCCGATCCAGTTCCGCGTGGCGCTCGGTCCCATCCATGAGTGATTATCCTGCAGTCCCCCGTAGATGAAGTAGGGCTCGCGGTTGTCCGCCCCAATGGCATAAAACTGCGCGATGGGGATATTGTTGATGCGAATGAACGTTGTCCCGCCATCCCAGCTCTCATAGAGACCGGCATCACCCGCCAGGTAGAAATGTTCCGGGTCGGTCGGATCGATCCACAGACCGTGGAAATCACTGTGGACGCCCACATCGTAGGTCGGCCGGATGGGCATGTTCCGAAAGGTGTGGCCGCCGTCTTCACTCTTATAAAAGGAAGTGGCGAGTTCATAGACCCGGTTCTCGTTGGTGGGGTCGATGAAGACCTCGCTGTAGTACATTGGGCGTTGGTTGAGCTCGTTCACGCGCTCCCAGCGCTCGCCACCATCCTCCGTTCGGTAGCTGCCCCCTTCCGATGCGTGTTCGATTGTGGCGTTCAGGACCTGGGGATTCGTCTTGGCAATGGCAAGACCGATGCGTCCCTTGTCGCCCTCTGGTATGCCGTTCATGAGTTCACGCCAGGTGCGGCCACCGTCAGTTGTTTTGTAAATCCCGCTTCCCGGACCGCCGCCATTGAATCCCCATGTTCGCCGCAAGCGCTGATAGGCCGCGGCGTATAAGGTCTCTGGGTCACTCGGGTCCATCACTAGATCCACGACGCCTGTTAGCGTGTCGACGAACAAAACCTTGTTCCACGAGCGGCCTCCGTCGGTGGTCTTGTATACGCCACGCTCAGGTGTCGGTCTCCACAGGTTGCCGAGGGCTGCCACGTACGCGATGTCGGGATCCGCGGGGTGGACATGCACGGCGCCGATGTGACGCGTTGCCTCCAGGCCAAGGTGCGTCCAGGTCATCCCTCCGTCCGTTGAGCGGTACACGCCGTTGCCATAGGATGTGCTTTGCCGGTTGTTCTGCTCGCCGGTTCCCGCCCAGATGACGTTGGGATTCGACGGGGCGATGGCGATGTCTCCGAAGGTACTGATGGCCTGGTTGTCGAAGATCGGCATCCAGGTTGTGCCCTTGTTGGTCGACTTCCAAATACCGCCCGATGCGGTTGCGAGATAGATCGTCGAGGGATCGTCGGGCAGGGCTTCGACGTCATGGATCCTTCCCCCCGTAACAGCCGGCCCGGGCTGGCGGAAGCGGAGGTGCTGGAGCTGCTCTGTAGTGAGAGGCGCTCCCTGGCCGACAGCGGTAGCGGGGATGATTAGCAGGGCGACGAACGTGGCGACGAGGGAGGTGGCACGGACGAAGCGGTTCATGGGTGGCAGTTCCTTGTTGGCTTTGTGTTGTTACCGCGATGGTCAGGGCGCGAATGTAAGCCGCCGCCCCCTTCCCTTCCACCCCGGGTGTAGGGGCTGGAGGGGCAGCAGGGGCAGGAGAGGCAGGAGAGGCAGAGGGGGCAGGGCGGTGCTGTCCGCCCGACCGCCGGGTGGAGAGGTGAGGGGGGTGGGTCCGCCCGACCGCCCGGGGTGGTGGGTGGTTCTGGGTGAGCTACCCCAGCTTCTCGAAGAAATCGTTCCCCTTATCGTCCACCACGATGAAGGCCGGGAAGTCCTCAGCTTCGATCTTGTAGATCGCCTCCATGCCGAGCTCCGGGTACTCGAGGAGCTCCACTTTCTTGATGTGATCCTTGGCCAAGAGGGCGGCAGGACCGCCGATGGATCCCAGGTAGAAACCGCCGTGCTTCTTACAGGCCTCGGTGACTTGTCGGCTCCTGTTGCCCTTAGCGAGCATGACCAGCGACCCGCCGTGAGATTGGAACTGATCCACGTACGAATCCATGCGTCCGGCCGTTGTAGGTCCGAAAGAGCCCGAGGGCATGCCCTCCGGGGTCTTGGCCGGGCCCGCATAGTACACCGGGTGATCCTTCATGTACTGGGGCATCTCCTCGCCCCGGTCGAGCCGCTCCTTGATCTTGCCGTGGGCCATGTCTCGGGCGACTACGATCGTGCCGGTGAGAGACAGACTCGTCTTGATGGGATGCTTGCTGAGTTCTGCCGTGATTTCGCCCATGGGCCGGTTGAGGTCGACCTTGATCACGTCATGGTCGCGCTTTGCGCGGTACCGTTTGGGGATGAAGCGTCCGGGCTTTTGCTCGAGTTGCTCGATCCAGATACCATCCTTGTTGATCTTTGCTTTGACGTTGCGATGGGCCGAGCACGATACACCGATGCCGATGGGACAGGACGCGCCGTGTCGCGGCAGACGAACCACCCGAACATCGAGCGCGAAGTACTTGCCGCCGAACTGCGCGCCGATGCCGGTTCCGTACGCCGCATGCAGTAGTTTCTCTTCGAGTTCGGGATCCCGGAACGCATGTCCGGCGTCGCTTCCCTGAGTGGGAAGCCCGTCCAAGTACCCGGTGGTGGCGAGCTTCACCGTCTTGAGACAGGCCTCCGCCGACGTTCCACCGATCACACAAGCGAGGTGATAAGGCGGACATGCCGCCGTACCCAGCGTCTTCATCTTCTCGACGAGAAAAGCTTCGAGACTCTCGGGGTTCAGCAGAGCCTTGGTCTGTTGAAAGAGAAACGTCTTGTTGGCGGAGCCGCCGCCTTTGGCGATGAATAGAAATGAGTACTCCATCCCGTCCGTCGCGTAGATGTCGATCTGGGCAGGCAGGTTGTTGCCCGAGTTCTTCTCCTCGTAGATGGTAAGCGGCATCGTCTGGGAGTATCGCAAGTTTTCCTTTTGATAGGTTTTCGCCACACCTTCGGTCAGCGACTTCTCATCTCCCCCGCCGGTCCAGACTTTCTGGCCCTTCTTGCCCATGATGGTGGCCGTACCTGTATCCTGACAGAGGGGCAGCACCCCATGCGCAGCAACCTCGGCGTTCTTGAGCATGGCGAGCGCCACTCCTCGATCGTTGTCGCTTGCCTCGGGATCGTCGAGGATCGCGGCAACTTGTTCCAAGTGTGCAGGTCGTAGTAGGAATGACGCATCGCGCATCGCCTCTCGGGCGAGCAGCGTGAGCGCCTTGGGGTCCACCTTCAATATCTTCTGGCCGTCAAAGTCTGCTACCGATACATGGTTCTTGGTGAGCAGCCGATACGGCGTTGTGTCTTTGGAGAGGGGAAGGGGATCGTGATAGGTGGTTTCCGGCATCGATCGGCTCCTTTGTTCTCCCGCTTTTTCAGCAGGCCGCACGTCCGGGAACGAGGTCAAAGCAATGAGAAATTTAACGCACCGATTAACTCGGCTAAACGTCGGCCGAGCGCTTTCGGGAGCGGGTCCTGTACGCAGGACTCAGTTGCCGTCCATGTGGCCGCGAGAGCTCGTCAGACGAATATCGTGTGAGCTCCGTAGAGCTTTTCAACGGCGGTGTTGATCTTCTCTACGACGGGATAACTCTCGGCTCCATGTTGAAAATATAAACACGAGTCCACGTCTGTGTGTAGGTAATCACAACGCACTCCGAGGCACGAGCACTGCCGAACTCGTTGAATCCTCAACACTTGAGCCGCTCGCTACCACGTCCGTCGTTTGTCGTGTGTCT
>JBDHDY010000197.1:0-6231 GCA_039591275.1 Gemmatimonadota bacterium
GGGCTTCCAGCCAGTCACCCCAGAAGCCTTGACCGGAGGCGATGCGGATCGTCTTGCTCACAGCCCCACCACTGCCCCACACCGGCGGCCGGCTGTCGGCGGCCGGCTGTCAGCGGCCAGCGGCCAGCGACCAACGGCAAGCGACGAGCTATTGATGCGTGGATGTTTCACCGTTGGTGTGCCCTGAGCATTGTGGCAGGCCGTCACCTTAGTTCTGGGCGCAGCCTGGAGGTGCGGCCCAAGCTTGGAAAGCGACTGTCCGCCCCCCCCTGTGTACCGCGCACGCCGTTTTTGAAGCAGGACAGGTCAACGCTGGCAGCTGGTCGCTGGTAGCTGGCAGCTCCTACCGGCGCGAGCTGGACTTGCTCCGGCGCGCAGCCGGTGTGGCGGCGACGGGATTGGAAAACGTCTCGAGCTGCCGGTAGACGACTCCGGGGGTTGCCGTGACTTCGATGAGCGGCGAAAAACCCTCCGGGATTCCCAGGTCCACCGGCGGCGCGGTGAATTGCAGGGCGGTTGTCTCGCCGGCCTCAATGACGACAGTGTTCGTAGAATCCGCACCGACCAACGCCAACGCCGTGGGCTTCCTAGCAATCAAGGAAACGCGTACATCGGCGTTCCATGACTCCGGCGGGTCGGGAAGAGCGAACGCGGGGTACAGCTCAATGGTGAACGTCTGGCCCCGGTGTCGCCTGCGGATCTCCACCTCTTGGCGACCAATCCGGTAGTTCAACGGACCCTGACCGACCTGAGCTCCGGCGGAGTCGAATACTGTCACGCCGAAGTCCGTGTACTGGTTCCACGCGCCTTCGGGAAGCTCGACGTCGACGATCAACTCGTCGGTCCATTCGGGGATGGTCACCGAGATGAACTCCTGCATCGCACTGTGCCCGCTAACCTCGACCGTGCGAAACGCGCCGATGACCTCTCCCTCGATTTGTGCGGAGTCCATTTCGCTGCCGATGTTCCGGATGACAGAGCTCGGCCCCGTACCGATCGCGTCGACGGCATATCGCGGGATTGCTGCCCGAAGATCGAACGAGAGAGCGCTGGCCGGCGGGGCGACTACGACAGCCTCGTACACGCCGGCCACCAGATCCTCTCCTCGGACCAGGATGGTCGCCTTGGTGGAATCGCTCCCGCCAACGTCTTTACTGCTAGCATCACGGAATGGCTGCCCGTTGGGCTCAAAGAGGTACAACGATCCCCGTTGCGTGGGGTACCGCAACTCCAACTCGACGGCAAGCCCTCCCGCATCCTCCGGCACCTCGAAGAAGTACCGCCGGATCCGCCCCGGGCCGAGGTCTCTGCCCTCGACGAACGGCTCGTCGAGCCGGTATGGCACCACGATAGTGTTGGTGAGGCGGAACGCGGGGCCCGATAGTGTGTCGCTGGTCGGTGTTGCCCAAACCGAGGCTACGTACAGACCGGGTGTACGCAGGCGATTGGCGGCGTAACTCACAGTCACCGTCGCCGGATTCCCCGCGAGTTCCAGCGACTTGGGTGCCCGCAGCCAAGGTTGGTCAGACTTGAGAGTGAAGCGTGCCGCCGGTTGACCTGCCACCGATGTCACCACGAAGCGCTGCACCGTGTCCGCCGCAGAGGCGAAGCCGAATCTCCGATAGGCCGCGTCCATGGTGGAGCTGTTCCCACCATCCGGCATGGCGCGGACGATGTAAGTGCCGGCCTGGTGTCCGGCCATCAGCCAGTCGTACGCAGCGCCTACGCGCGGAATACCCGACCCGACATCGATCGCGGTCGCACCACGTACGGGCAGGGCCGTTGCAATGAGGGCCTGCTTGATATCGGCGGCGCGAGGTGTCCGACTGTTCTGCGCCATAGCCGACTGCAGCAGCGCGACCACCCCCGCCAACTGCGGAGCCGCCATGCTGGTGCCGCCTGCAATTTCTTCACCCAGACTCCACCGCGGCACGTTCGAGAAGGCCAAACCCGGCGCGCACAAGTCTGGCTTGCCCAATTCCCCTCCTCGAGAGCTGAACCAGGCAACGATGTCTGCATCGGTAGCGAACCCGGCCGGACGCGGCCCCGAGAAGACGCCGGGATACAGAGCGCAGGCGGAGATGATGTGGTCTGCTGAGCCTGGGAATCCCAGGGTCGACAATCCCGGACCGTCGTTCCCGGCGCTGATTACGAACGGAATGTCCGGGTGCTGGAGGGCAAACTGGCTAACGATCGAGTCGATCACCGCCCTTCCCTCGCTCTCGTTTCCGACTCCGAAGCTCAGGTTGAGCACGAGCGGCAGCCCTCGCTGCCCCGCATAGTCTACGGCGTAGGCCATTGCTCGCAGCATGCTGCCGGTAACGGAGATCCCTCCGCGCGCGTTGTTTGAGATCTTCAGGCTAAGAACCTGCGCACCAGGAGCAACGCCGTCGAACCCTTCGATCCCGAACATGTCATGGCCGGCTGCTATGCCGCCGACGTGGCTGCCGTGGTTGGAATTGTCGAAGAAGAGGTCGAGCACAGGCTGCTCACCCACAACAGCAAGGTTGACCGCAATGGTCATCGGGCCCTTGTTGTGGTCACCATCCTTGGGCGCGTAGGTGAAGGTCTCACCCGCAACTGCGTAGTCGTGAATCGGTGTTTCATCACCGAGTCGGCTGTCGTTGTCGGTATCGGTCATCACGGCCCAGCCGCTGGCAGTCTTGACGACGAGGACCGGAAACACGTCAGTGTTGCTGTCGTTGCCGTTCACATCGCCGTCGAAGCGAACTTCGGACGAGCCCGACATCTCTCCGAGCGGGAGTTCATGGAACAGGCCGCCGTAATACGGCGGGGAGGCGAGGCCGGCCACGTATCCAAAGCCCACGAGTCTGTGACCCTGGACGTCGACGCTCCCATCGGGCAGCGGTGTGACCTCTTCGAGGGAGATTCGTCCCTCTTGCGAGAAATCACGCAAGTCGAGGATCTTCGGTTTGCCGGTGCTTGTCTGTTTGAAGCCGGGAAGTCCCGCATCGAGACCGCTGTCCAGTATGCCAATCACCACACCTCTACCATCGTAGGTGGGATTCTGGACGATGAACTGGCCTGCCCCTGTCGGGCTGACCGGCATCAACCCGACGCGCATGGCCAAGCCGGGGTCAACCGCAGGGCGATCCGCTCGAGAGGGCTCTACTTCTTCCTCCTCCTCTTCTTCGCTTTCAGGGTCGCCGTCGGGGCGTGCCGAGTCGTCTTCGGGTCGCGCCGAGTCGTCTTGCCCTTCGGCACCTTCGGCCACCGGGCCGTCTTCAGGATCTGGCGCTGGCTCTTCGATGCCCGGTTTCGCGCAGCCGCTCACGCCCAGCAAGATGGCGACCGCCCAGGCGGTCAGTCGGATAAGAAACGGAGTTTTCATGGACAGTGAAAATCCAGGGGAGGAAGGACGAAGGGCCCGATGTGGGGTCCGCCGTAGTTGGCACTCGCCCCCAGCGTGAAGGCGAGCATCTCTCGAACCTCATCGGGACAGACAATGGCGTCCACGAATCCGCGGGCACCTGCATATCTGGCATCTAATTGCTGCTCGTAGTCTTGTCGCATTTCCTCAACTTTGTCCGCTAACTCTGGTTCCTCCAACCTCTCCCCAAAGACAGCTTGGACCGCCGATTCACCCTCCATCACACCCATCCGACCTGTGGGAAACGAGAGGATGAAATCCGGATCGAATCCCTGGCCGGCCATCGCGTAGTACCCCGCACCCGACGCGTGGTTTACGGTAAGAACGATCTTCGGTGCGACCGCAGTCGCCATCGCCTCCACGAAACGAGCACCCGCCCGAATGATGCCAGAGTGTTCCGCCTCCGGCCCCACCATAAAGCCGCTTACATCCTGCACGAACAGCAGCGGCATGCGCTCGCGGCTGGCCGTCTCAATGAAATACGCCACCTTCTCCGCGCTCTCAGCGTAGACGATTCCCCCAAAACGGGGACGCTCGTCCGGCTTGCCCTTGATAATGCCACGCTGATTCGCAATTACCGCCACGGGAAAGCCGTCGATCTCACCGTGACCGCAGATCATTTCCGCCGCGATCTCCGGCTGGAACTCATCGAGGCGGCCCTCGTCCAGCAAACATGCCAACACATCGCGCATGTCATACGCCATGCGGTGATCGCTGGGGAGGATTTTGTACAAGTCTTCCACCGGTCTTCCCGGTGCGCGTCCCGTCGGTCCCCGGCGAACCACCGCCCCCGTACCGTCATGCGCCGGGAGCCGCACGATGTATTCGCGGATACGCTCGAGGCACTCTTGGTCGTTCGCGGCTCGGTAATGTGCCACAGCACTCGTGGCCGTGTGGGTCACGGCTCCGCCAAGCTCCTCCCCGTCCACCATTTGGCCCGTCGCGCCCTTGACGAGGTTGGGTCCTCCAAGGCCCATGAAGGAGGTCCCCTCGACCATGAAGATCACGTCAGACAATGCGGGCAGATAGGCACCTCCCGCCACACACTGGCCCATGACCGCACTGATCTGCGGTACGTGCAGATAGCGCCGCATGATGGAGTTGTAGTAAAAGATCCGCGATGCTCCATATTGGCCCGGAAAGACACCACCCTGGTATGGGAGATTCACGCCCGCAGAATCCACCAAGTACACAATGGGAATGCGCTGACGCATCGCCACTTCTTGTGCCCGCAGGATCTTCTTGATCGTCTCGGGCCACCAAGAGCCAGCCTTTACCGTGGCATCGTTAGCCACGATCACAACTGGACGATCGGTGACGACGCCGACACCGGTGACTACACCTGCCGCCGGGGCCTGGCCGTCATACCGGTCGTGCGCAACCAGCAGGCCCAACTCGAGCCATTGGCTCTCGGGATCGCAGAGCTGTTCGACTCGCTCTCGCGCGGTGAGTTTGCCCCGATCGTGCTCTCGACGAATCCGGTCCGGCCCACCGCCCTGTCGGATCCGCTCGGCGAGTTCCCGGTACCCGTCCGTCAAATCGCGCAGTCGTTGGCCTTTGGGTGCTGCGGGGACGTCCGTCACTCGAGGTGGTCTTCCGCCCAAGTATTGATGAACTCGATGATTTCGCGGGTGGAAGTTCCCGGGCCGAACAACTTTGCTACGCCCTCCCCTTCGAGCCGATCGGCATCCTCTTCCGGGATGATTCCCCCTCCGATTAACAGTGCGTCATCACGTCCCTGTTCCCTGAGAAGATCCCTCACTCGGGGAATGTGCGTCATGTGAGCACCGGAAAGGACAGAGAGCCCGATGACATCCACGTCTTCCTGGACGGCCGCTGCCACGATCATCTCGGGAGTTTGGTGAAGGCCCGTGTAAACCACTTCCATGCCGGCGTCGCGCAAGGCGGCGGCCACTACCTTCGCTCCGCGGTCGTGCCCGTCGAGGCCGGGCTTGGCAATCAAGACCCGCACCGGTCGACTCGGGCTATTGGGGGATGACGACTGCGATGCCGCTGGGCTCTCCATAGTGGGAGGGAAGCTAGTCGGGAGTCAGGGGTGAAACAAGCTACTCGAAACCCGTAACATGTGGCCCCGCAACGGAGTGGACCACTCAGCTCCTCCCATTTCTCTGCCCCTTCTGGCCCTTTCTCCCTGCACCCCTCCGCCCGCCGCCAGCTACCGGCTGCCAGCTGCCCTCACTTCACACTTCTCACTCTTCAAAACCCAAGCCCTAACCCCCAAGCCCCAAGCCCGAGTTTTTTCTGCCCCTCCTGCCCCTTCTGCCTCTTCTGCTCCTGTCTCTCAGGGCCGCTTGAACCGCAACAGGGCAGCGAGGCCGCTCACTCCCGAAGGATCACCCTCCAGCACATCCACGTGACAACCTTGTCGAAGTCCTTCCTCGATGGCCTCGTCGATGACGTCCGGCACGCGCTCGGCCACACCTTCCCCATCGCATCCGCTCTCTCGCACGGTCAGGCGGCCGGTATCGCAGCAGCGGAATCCCGGCTCAACGATCGCGGGATCTACCAGGAGAGTCCGCACCTGGCCATGGGCCAGCGCCCGCAGGGTTGCCTCGACGCCATTGAGCGCCCACTTCGTACCCAGCCCCTCTTCGAGCTGGCGGATATGCGCTGCTTCCCACGCGCGCTCTTTCTCACGCCGAATGGCGAACACGGCCTCCATGACTTCACTGTCCACCGCCTTCTTGGGATTGAGGCGCGCCACACCGAGCAGTTGTTCCCTGAGATAGGGATGGAGGTGCGGTTCCACAGCTGCGGCGTCCGCCCCCACGCCAGCCAGCACGATCCCGCGAACGGGAGCGGCACGCGTCATGGCAAAG
>JBDHDY010000198.1:0-11911 GCA_039591275.1 Gemmatimonadota bacterium
GTGCTGGTCGCCCGATGGTGCGAGGATCGCCCACAATCGAACGTATGCTCGGCGGACGGGAGGAGACCTTTTCTACACCAAGCAGAGAGTCGTGAGAGATCTTGCTACCGGTGACGAGCAGATCATCGCAGAGGAGCTGTCGCGCTCCGATGAGCCCATCCCGACCGGCCTTGCCGGCGACAGTTGTGGATGGGTCGATGCGAAGCACGTTGCCGTCGCTAGCGACGGCAACGTGAAAATCGTCAATGTCGAAACCAACGGATCATACGAGCTGCCGCCGGATCGCCATCTCCTCTTCGCTGCGGCGCTCGATTAGCCGGCGGGAGTGACCGGAGTTAATACATGAGCGCCAGCTGATGAGGCTGGCGCTTTGCTGCTGCTGAGCGGGTCCGTCTGGTCAGGACTGGTCGTCGTTCTTCGGAGGCTCTTGGATCTTTCTGTCCTTCATCACGAACACCACGCGACCGAGATCCCCTAGCGCCTGGTCACATAGTGGCCAGCGGCAAGTGGCGCCGGCTTGTGCCATGACCAACTCGTATTCCCGCTGGAGGATATCCAGCACTTTCTCGACGCCAGGCTGACCAAACGACGACAGACCCCACATGTATGGCCGGCCGACCAAGACTGCCGACGCGCCGAGGGCAAGCGCCTTGAAAACGTCGGTGCCGCGACGGATGCCGCTGTCGATAACGATGGGAACTCGGCCTGCAACTGCCTTGGTGATGGCGGGGAGAGCCTCAATCGTGCTGTAGCCGGTCGCCGCCGACCGACCGCCGTGATTCGAAACGTAAACACCATCCAGACCGTATTGAACAGACAGTTCCGCGTCCTCAGGTGTAATGATGCCCTTCAGGATGAACTTCCCCTTGATGATGTCTCTCAGCTGACGTACGAAATCCCAGGTAAGCCTCGAGTCATCACCTCGGGCCTCGCCCGCTGCCGCCTCATACACCATCGACCTGATCGTACTTCGGTCTCGTCCCGGCGTGTGACAGCTATTGCACGCGGGTGAGTCCTCGCGCACGCCTGTGAATCCGGGGATGAGTCTCTGCAGCTTTTTGTCGGTAACCCTGTTTCTTCCCGGGAGTTGGTCGACCGTCATGGCGATCACTGGAGCGCCAGCCGCTTCAGCCCGCTGGATGAGCTTGCGCGAGATGCTAAGGCTGCCGCTGGTATAGAGCTGAAACCAGATCGGTGCGCCTCGCGCTTCGGTGACATCTTCGATCGGCACCGTTGAGAGTGTCGAGAGACAGACGGTATTGTCGTGGGGTATGCAGGCTCTCGCCGCTGCGAGCTCGCCCTCCGGATGACAAAGTCGGTTACCGCTGGTTGGAGCCAAGAAGATAGGGCTACCATACCTCTGGCCCCACAACTCGACCGACGGATCGATATTACTGACGTCGACCAAACGCCGTGGATGCCAGACGAACTTACTGAATCCCTCTCGATTCGCTACGACCGTGGCGTCGTCGTCACTGCCGGTAGCTATATACGCAAAATGGCCTGGGTTCAGCACGTCACGCGCCTTCGCCTCAAAGTCGAAAACATCGAGGGCCTCATCGGCTGACTTGATGAGGTACTCCCCCTGGTCCCATCGAGGAACTCTTTCTGCCACCAGAGAGCGCCCGGCGTGGCGATGAGCGGGCTGCACGCGAGGAACTTCAGGAATTGCCTACGGCTGCTGGCCACAGTGGTTTCGTTCATCATCGCACCTCTCCTTGGCTATAGACTTCCCGAGGAAATTGGAGGGTGAGGTGACCTCGCCGAATTCATGAAGAGGCCAGCCAACCAATGTACGGTTGCGGATGGGCAACGCAAGCAGCGTCCGGCGGGCGGTTCTGCACGGTTTTCAGGTCTGCATCCCACGGGTTCATTGCGGGTGTCGATGCACGGCATGTTGCCATAGCAACCGACGGCGGCGTGAAGATCATCTTGGGCTAGCGCTTTGTTGACGGTGATCCGGCCTGGCCAGCGCGCGGAACGCGTGCATATTATCATGAGACAAGTCCCACCTTGGTTGACGGCCGGCGATACCCTCTGACCTCAAAGGTGAACATGAAACCAACATCTGACGACGACGGCTCGGCTGGCGGAATTTCTCGCCGGAGCTTCTTTGGTGCCACGGCTGGCCTTGCGGGAGCGGGTGCGCTGTCGCACGTGGTCGGCCCGTTGGCAAAAACGGCGAGTGGCACTCCCCGCGCCGCGACCACAATTCCCTGGCGGCCCTTTGGTCGAACAGGCACACAAATCCCGGTGGTCGGTTTCGGAGCCGGCAGCCGCTTCTTCGGAACGATCACGGATATACAACGGGGCGGAGAGCTCGTGCTTAGCGCCATCGAGCGCGGCATTGAGTTTGTCGAGACCAGCGCGAACTACGGTCCCGACGGCAGCAGTGAAAAGATGATCGGTGTCGCCATGAAGACACACCGATCTCGGGTGTTTCTGGAGACCAAGATCGACGAACGGGATTATGACGGGGCAATGCGCGAAATGGAGCGAAGCATGGAGCGCATGAACACTGATTACCTCGATCTCGTGCTCCACCACTACGTGCTCAATTCCGAGACGATCACTCAGGTAGCCTCGGACAACGGGGCCGAGCGGGCGATTCGCCAACTCGTCGATGAAGGGGTGGTGCGGTTCAGGGGCTTGTCCACCCACCTTCCGGAGCTGGCCATGGATGGCATGGAGCGGCTCGAACCCGATGCGATCCAGCTTCCCATCACCGCCGTACGCGTGCCGGACTTCGAGCCCGAGGTCCTTCCCGCCGCGTCCGCCCGCGGTGTAGCTGTAATCGCCATGAAGACGTGCGGGAACGGTTACTTCTTCCCGGCGAATGCAACGATGCCGGATCGCATAGAGCAGTACGGTCCGCCGCCGGATGCCTGGGACCGATGGGATCTACCCACGTGGCGCGACCACATGCATTACGCGTTGTCGCTGCCGGTAGCGACGGCTACGATCGGGATCGACTCGTACTTCACGCTCGAAGGCATCGTGTCGGCAGCGTCGGAGTTCAGCCCCCTGACGCCGACTAAAATGGCTTCAATAACCGAGCGCTCACAGGTCTTCAAGGACACAGGATACTGGATTCCCGGAACTCCTTGAACGACCCACAGTCCTTGCTAGGGGTGGGGGCGTGGCAAGCCACGCCCCCACTTCTTTTCACGCCGTGGCGAGCCTGGCGGTTCGCAGCACCTTCTCCACCTGGTCGCGGTCTTTAGCCACCAGATCTTGTAGGGGGGGACGGACCTTCCCCCCGGCGAGCCCTACCACGTCCATGGCGCACTTCACACCGGCAGGTCCGAATTTTCCTACGATCGTCTTGTGGAGGGGCGTCAGTCTTTCCTGTGCTCGGCCGGCCTCAGCGCGATCACCCTGAGTGAATGCGCGGGCTATCTCGACGCACGTGGGCGCCGCGAAATCCGCCACAGCAAGAATTCCACCCACGGCTCCCAACTCCAGCGCCGAGTAGAACAGCGCTCCCGAGCCGATGAACATCGCCCAATCCGGCGCTGCTTCACGGTATGCGGCGAAGTTCTTCAGATCACCCGAGGAGTCCTTGGCCCCTACGATGTTCTGGTGATCGACTAGTGACGCAAGGAGGCTGTCACTCAGCGGCACATGCGTGTACTTGGGCATGTTGTACAGCAGCACTGGTATCGGCGACTCGTCCGCCACATGTCGGAAGTGGTCTGCTAGCGCCCGGTTGGTCATGGCGTCGCAGAAATAGGCGGGCGGCCTGACGAGCACGGCGTCGGCTCCCTCCTCCGCCGCGGTTCGACAAGCCGAAATCGCCGCACGGGTCGACTCGCGACCTGCACCGGCTACGAGCCAGCGGTCCTCGGGAACGACGTCGCGAAGCCATCCCACCGACCGGCGGGCTTCTGGGTCAGTCAACAGGGGCGCCTCGCCGGTTGAGCCGGCGGCGACGACGCCGTCGACGCCTGCTTCCAGAAGCGCCCGGGTGTTTTCGCGAAGCGCAACGGCGGCAACATCGCCGGTCGCCGGATCGAATGGTGTCGTTAAAGGAACAAACAGGCCTTCTAGATGATCCTTCATTGCACCTCCGTTTTGGTGGTCCTGCAATCTCAGGCAGACGCCCTGCGCACCTGTGCCAACTCCGGGCCTCAACGCAAACATCACACACTCGCCCGCGTCCTGCAATTCGGCAGATTGCGGAGGGATCCCTCAGGGATCGACCGCGTAAGGCCCGTTTCCTAAGCCCGTGACCCGCCTTTGTGCGTCGTTGAAAGGGGTGCTGTGGCGCCAAGGCTGGAGATCCCAGGACCGTCGCTCTTAGCGGCTACTCCTCGGTACATGCATCCCTGCGATTTCGGGGCTCCGTCCAGGTAGAACTGTTCGAACTGTACGATCGTGAGGCCCTGCCCCTCGATGATTTTCGGGATATCTCGGTTCAGATGACAGCCGTCGGCATAGATCTTCTGAAACGGAGTTAGCAGATGTTGCCAGCGCCGAACCTTGGGTTCGTCGCTCAGCCCGTGCTCTATGAAGAAGAAGCGACCGTCCGGCTTCAGCACACGCCTGATTTCGCCAAGCGCTTGCTCGACGTTCCTTATACTGCACAGCGTCCAGGTACTCACGACGGTGTCGAAGGAATCGTCCGACATGGGGAGCTGCTCGCCGCTGAGCACATACGATTTGACGGTGACGGGGGACTCCTTAATTCGCTTCTGAGCCAAAGAGTTCATTCCGGGATTGGGGTCGACGGCGGTCAGCGTGTGGATGCCATCCGGATAATAAGGAAGATTCAACCCCGTGCCGAAACCCACTTCGAGAACGTCCCCTGCCACGCCCGCCAGAAACGCTTGCCGAATCTCGGGGAACGGCGGCCGGGACATGAGCCAATCCACGCCGCGCGGAAAGAGAATGCGCGTGTAGAGACCCACCGTCCCTACGATTTCCTTTCCTGCTTTGCCGCGTATCGCCTGAGAAAGACAGCCGCATACGCCCCGATGAATGCGGGCAGGAACGCCAGATAGCTGAAATACACCGGTTGGCTGAAACGTCTTGGATTGAAGACGCCTAGCTGGTAGGCGAACAGATTGACCAGGGGCACGAACACCCCGATGAGTAGAGCCCAAGCCCACGCCTTCACTGGATATGTGAGGCTCAACAGGAATGCGAACGCCACGATCAACCCCGAAACGACCTGCGTTGGAAGGAGAAAGTCTGCCAGCGCGGAAACGATGCCGAAGACCACGGCCAAAATGTAAGAACTCCGGGGCGGATACGTCTGTTGCTGCGCCATGGCACACCTTGAGAACGGGAACGATGCTGAGTGCAGATAACGGGGCCCCGCTCTTACTGTCAAGCTGTCACAGCTCTCGTTCTACGGTTGCCAAAGCTGGTTCGCCAAACTCATCGGCGGAGATGAACGTAAAGTACTTTGCCATGCAAAGTTATGTGCTTCACTCCTCCTCTCCTCCTCAGCGAGTGGCTTACGGAGGCTGGCCACCTTATGTTGCCCGGACTCATGGCCAGCCTTCCTGCGAAACGCAAATGCGCACTCCTCGATCGACTGGCGGAGGATCAGCCTCTTGTAACCGTGGAGCTGCGGCCTCCGAGGACGGGCCTGTCGGCCGCCGACACGATGGATGTCTGGATCGACATGTATCACGCGGTCGAGCGGCTTGCCCGGCGAGATACGTTTGTCTTTTTAACTGACAACGCTGTCGGGGCGTCGGAGGAGGAGAACCTCGCCCATCTGACGGCTAATCTGGCAGACGACCTCGATCCGGCGAGGGTCATCCCGTTCCTGACATGCAAGCACACCCTCGAGTACTGCCTCATGTATGCCGCGCGTGCTGCCTCCTGCGGGTTCGAGGCGTTGACAGTACTCGGAGGTGACGCATCTGTAGCCCCCCCTCGATGCGTGCCGCATGCTTACCAACTGCGGCAGCGGATTCGACAGCGCATACCGACCCTGACGTTGGGCGGATGGACCAACCCGCACCGGGATCCGAAGCAACAGGTCGATTTTCTTCTCGATAGTGAGTTCGAGGCGGAGTTCTACCTATCCCAGATCGTCTCACACCACAACATCAAGGCAGTCGAGCGATTCTTGGAGGAGGCTAGGCGGCGGGAGGTGCAGCAACCGGCCGTGTTCGGTGTGTTCCTTTATCGCAGCGCCAACCCGAAGACCTTCGAGCGTTTGAGCGCCTTCCTGCCTGTGCCAGCCGAAGAGCTCACGCGCGAGTTCGAGGCTGGACTGAGTGCCGAGGATATTTGCGCCCGCACCGTGCGGGCATTGCGCGACGTGGGCGCAGATAAGATCTACCTGAGCAACTTAGGGTTTCGGCGTGTGCACGAGCGTTATCGCAGGATCATGGACGTACTTGGCGATTAGATCTGGCAGCGCGAGGTTCCGCTCTCCCAGCTATTGCGCTGCCCTTTGGGTGGCCACCGCCTGATGCACTTCTAACGCCACTTCCACTCGCCCAAGTGGTGCACTTACTTGAACGCCCTGCACCATCTGGCGGACCTGCTCGAACATCTCCTGCGCAATTCTGGTGCCTTCTGCGAGAGCCGCCTCAGCACCGTGTTGCTGCGCACTTTGCATCCGTTCGATTATCGGATCAGGAACATGAACGCCCGGTACCTCGTTGGCCAAGAACTCGGCGTTGCGCAAGGATATCAGGGGCCAGATCTCGCCAACGATGGGAATGTGCCACTGCTTCGCTTTGTCCAGGAAGCTCTCCAACTGTTCGGAGTCGAAGATGGGTTGTGTGACCGCAAAATCGGCACCCGCATCGACCTTCCACATGAAGCGGTCGAGTTCCTTGTCGAGATCAGATGCACCCTGGTTCATCGCGACGCCGATAACGTAACGTGTGGGCTCGCCGATTGGGTTGCCTCCCGGATCGAGGCCGTGGTTCAATCGGTACAGCACATTGGTCAGCCCAATGCTGTCGATGTCGAAGACCCCCGTTGAGTCGGGATACGGTCCCATCGTTGGCGGGTCGCCCGTGATGATGAGGATGTTGCGAAGCCCCGCTGCGGCGGCACCCAGGAGATCGCTCTCCATCCCAAGCATGTTCCGATCCCGGCAGGCGTAGTGCATCACCGTCTCCAGCCCCACCTCCCGCTCTATGATGACCGAAGTCGGGAGCACGCCCATGCGGCTCTGGGCCCGCGTGCTGTCGAGCACATTCACGGCGTCGATGCCGGCCTCTTTGATTGCACGGCACTTCTGGATCATGGCGCTCGGGTCCCAACCCTTTGGAGGGAGGATCTCGACGCTCGTCACGAGTTCACCAGCGGCGAGCTTCGATCCCCAGTTTGACCGTTGGCTGAGGGATGCGGGCTCAACGCCGGCGGCGGGCTGTACGTCGTGCCGACTCATGACGGTGGAACTGATCCGAGGCTGGACACTCGCCACGTATTCTCGGGTCTTCTTGATGTGCTCAGGCGTGGTTCCGCAGCATCCGCCCACGAATCGCGCTCCCGCCTCAATCAGGCGTCGGGCGTACTGGGCCATATACTCGGGGCTTGCCAGATAGATCTGACGGTCGCCCACGGCTCGAGGAAGACCCGCGTTCGGCTGAGCGCATATCGGGAGGTTCGTGACCTCAGCCAGGCGTTCGATGGCGTCCAACATTTTGGCGGGGCCCTCAACGTCGGTACCGTACGAGGTATTACCGTCCTGCCCCACGGTCATCTGCGCAATGATGGGGAGGTCGCTCAGCGCGCGGACCGCCTGGAAGGCTGCGTGGATCTCATCGAGATCAGCGAACGTCTCGAGCATGAAGCCGTCTGCGTCGCCCTCGAGGAGGCCGGAGACTTGGCGCTGGAAATACTCTACAGCCTCCTCGCGCGCTGTGGGGCCAAAGGGTTCGATGCGGATCCCCAGCGGACCGATGGCTCCCACGACGCAAGCTTTGTTGCCCGCCGCCTTCCGTGCGACCTGCACCGCGGCCTTGTTGATCGTCTCGGTCTGATCGTCCAGGCCGTGGGCCGAGAGTTTGATGGGATTGGCACCAAACGTGTTGGTCTCGATGATCTCGGCACCTGCTTGCACGTAAGCTTCGTGGACCTCTTGGACGAGTTGGGGCCGCTTCAGGTTCAACTCGTCGTAGCAAACGTTCACGAAGACTCCACGCGCGTACAGCATGGTACCCATCGCTCCGTCAACCACGTGCACCCGCTCGTCGCTTATGATGTCCGTGAGGGTTTTCTTCATCGCTTCCCTCCGCAAGCCGACATGATCACCGTGCCGGACTCACCTGGTTGCAGGCTTCGCTGGCTCATAGGATAGGTTGGGTGAAAGCCACCGCTCCGCCTCGCTTAGTTCGATCCCCTTTCGCGCGGCGTAGTCGCAAACCTGATCCTCACCGATCTTCCCGAGGCCGAAGTAATACGCGTCTGGATGTGATAGATACCAGCCACTCACCGAAGCGGCAGGCTGCATAGCGAAGCTCTCGGTGAGCGTCACGTCGGTGTGCGTTTCAGCGTTGAGCAGGTCGAACAGCGACCGTTTTTCACTGTGATCGGGGCACGCCGGATAGCCCGGGGCAGGGCGAATGCCTTGGTAGCGCTCTGCGATGAGGTCGTTGCTCTTGAATCTTTCCTCCGCCGCGTAGCCCCACAGGCCCTGTCGCACGTGCTCGTGCATCCGCTCAGCGCATGCTTCCGCCAATCTGTCGGCGAGCGCCTTCGCCATGATACTGTTGTAATCGTCGTGCTGTCGCTCAAAACCGGCGCACAGCTCCTCGAGGCCGATCCCTGTGGTGACCACAAACGCACCGACGTAGTCCAGCCGCCCACCCTCCTTTGGCGCCACGAAGTCGCTGAGGCACAGATTCGGTCGCCCCTTCGGTTTCTCCATCTGTTGTCGGAGCCCATGTAACACGGTGACGATCTCTGAGGCTTCCTCATCGCGGTAGATCTCAATGTCATCCCCGATGCTGCTTGCGGGAAACAGTCCGCATACGGCGTTCGCCTGAAGAAGCCTCTCTTCGATTATTTGATTCAATAACTGGGCTGCGTCTCGATAGAGTGCACGAGCTTGCTCTCCCACCGTGGGATCTTCGAGAATGTCAGGGTATCTTCCGCTCAACTCCCACGTCTTAAAGAATGGCGTCCAGTCGATGTACGGGGTCAACTCGTCGAGCGGGTAATCCCTGAATGGCGAGATCCCCGGCTTCTGTGGTCGCGCGGGGACATACCGCCCCCAGTCCGGCGTGAACTTGCGTCGACGTGCCTCAGCGATGGGAAGCAGGGCACGTTGAGCTTGGCGGTCCTCGTACGATTCCCTGAGCTGAGCATACTCCCGACGCACTCCGGTCACGAAACCCTCTCGCTGTCCGGAACCGATCAGGTTTGCGACGACGCCAACGCTGCGAGACGCGTCAATCACGTGAACGGTGGGCCCGTGGTATTGTTGCTCGATCTTCACGGCTGTGTGGATCTTTGATGTCGTGGCCCCTCCGATGAGCAGTGGGAGGCCGAAGCCTTCCCGTTCAAGTTCTCGCGCCAGGTGAACCATCTCGTCAAGCGATGGTGTAATCAATCCACTGACACCCACGATATCGACTTGCTCCTCCCGAGCGGCCGCTAGGATTCGTTCAGACGGCACCATGACACCGAGGTCGATGACCTCGTACCCGTTACATCTGAGTACGACAGCCACGATGTTCTTGCCGATGTCGTGTACGTCACCCTTGACGGTGGCTAGAAGAATTCTTCCGTTTGATGTTGACCTCACCCCGTGTTTGGCCCGCTCGGCTTCGATGAAAGGCACGAGGTGCGCTACCGCCTTCTTCATCACCCGGGCGCTTTTGACCACTTGCGGGAGAAACATCTTCCCGGACCCGAACAGATCGCCGACGATGTTCATCGCGTCCATCAACGGGCCCTCGATAACGTGGACCGGTTGATCGTACCGTTGGCGCGCCTCCTCAGTGTCTTCTACAACGTAGTCCGCGATTCCCTCTACCAGAGCATGCGCCAGTCTCTCTTCAACCGGCTTGCCGCGCCACGTGAGGTCCTTTTCGGTCTTCGCGGTATCTCCTGCGTACCTCTCGGCGAGGGCGGTCAAACGCTCGGTGGCGTCCGCACGGCGGTTGAACAGAACATCCTCAACCGCAGTGAGGAGCTCTTTGGGAATGTCATCGTATACGGCCAGTGCGCCGGCATTCACGATGCCCATATCCATGCCGGCCTGGATCGCATGGTACAGAAAGGCCGAATGAATCGCTTCACGAATGGCGTTGCTGCCGCGGAAGGAAAAGGAAAGGTTGCTGATCCCTCCACTTATCTGCACATGTGGCAGTGTTTGCTTGATCGTGCGACAGGCCTCGATGTATGCGATCGCATACTCGTTGTGCTCTTCAATGCCCGTTGCTACGGCGAAGACGTTAGGATCGAAGACGATGTCTTGCGGTGGGAAACCCGCCTTCTCCGTGAGGGCGCGGTAGGCGCGCGTGCAAATCTCGACCTTCCGCTCGTAGGTGTCGGCTTGCCCCTGCTCGTCGAAGGCCATCACAACCGCTGCTGCACCGTAACGGCGTACGAGCTTTGCATTTGCTACGAACGCATCCTCGCCCTCCTTGAGGCTGATCGAGTTGACAATCCCCTTCCCCTGAATGCACTTCAGCCCTGCTTCGATCACCTCCCATTTCGAGGAGTCGATCATTATCGGCACACGGCTGATCTCCGGCTCCGAGGCGATTAGGTTGAGGAACTTCACCATCGCAGCGCGCGAATCCAGGAGCCCCTCGTCCATGTTGACATCAATCAGCTGCGCGCCATTCTCAACCTGCTGGCGCGCCACCTCTAAAGCCGCCTCGAAGTCGCCTTCAGTAATCAGCCGGGCGAAGCGCCTCGATCCGGTGACGTTCGTGCGCTCGCCGATGTTCGCAAAGAGGGAATCAGGGCCAATGTTGAAGGGCTCGAGACCGCTCAACCGACATTGGACCTCTATCTCTGGAGTTGTGCGAGGCTCGATACCGCTCACGGCATCTGCCACCGCCCGAATGTGCGCTGGGGTGGTTCCGCAGCAGCCGCCAACGATGTTCAAGAAACCACTTTCGGCGAAGTCGCGGATTATCTCCGCCATCTCCTGGGGCGTTTGGTCATATTCGCCGAACTCGTTCGGCAGCCCGGCGTTCGGGTGAGAACTCACCAGTGTGCCGGCGACCTGAGAGATCTCCTCGATGTAGGGGCGGAGTTGCTTGGCGCCCAGGGCGCAGTTGAGACCGACACTGAATAAATCGGCGTGAGCCACCGAGTTCCAAAACGCCTCGGGCGTTTGCCCGGAGAGGGTGCGACCGCTTGCGTCCGTGATTGTGCCGGACACCATAACGGGAAAATCGCCACGTGGGTCGCGCTCATCGAGTAAAGTTCGAATGGCAAACAGCGCAGCCTTGCAATTCAGCGTATCGAACACCGTCTCGACCAAGAGCATATCCACACCGCCATCCAACAATCCTGAAGCTTGCTCGCGATACGCTGCAACGAGCTCGTCGAACGAGATGTTGCGGAACCCGGGGTCGTTCACGTCAGGAGAAATCGAGCTCGTCCGGTTGGTCGGACCGAGAGCACCGGCCACAAACCGCGGCTTCTCCGGTTCCAGTGCGGTGATTTCATCGGCGACGGAGCGGGCGAGCTCCGCAGCGGCCAAGTTCATCTCGTAGACGTCGAGCTCGGTGCCGTAATCGGCTTGAGAGACCGCCGTTCCGTTGAACGTATTGGTCTCGACGATGTCGGCCCCTGCCTCCATGTAGGCGCGATGGACTGCCTTCACAACGTCCGGTCGCGTGAGAGACAGAATGTCGTTGTTGCCCTTGAGGGGGGTTGGGTGGTTCGCGTAACGCTCGCCGCGGAAATCTTCCTCGTCCAGCGCGTGGGCCTGGATCATCGTTCCCATGGCGCCGTCGAGCACGAGGAT
>JBDHDY010000199.1:0-6184 GCA_039591275.1 Gemmatimonadota bacterium
TTCGTACAGTGCCCGAATCCGTCAGCGTCCATCCGCGCCACCATCTCGAGGACTCGAATGTACTGCTCGGGCTCGCCCTGAGGCAGGAGGTTCAGGTGCGCGACCTTCGCGGAGGTGAAGAGCATCGCCGATGCATTGGGGCATGCTGCCACGCATGCACCGCATCCGATGCACGCCGCGGCATCCATCGCGGAGTCGGCCCGTTCCTTCGGGACGGGGATAGCGTTGGCATCCGGAGCACTGCCGGATCGTACGGAGATGTACCCACCTGCCTGGATGATCCTGTCCAGCGCGCTCCGGTCGACCACCAGATCCTTGAGGACCGGAAACGCCTTCGCTCTCCATGGCTCGATCCAGATTTCGTCCCCGTCGCTGAACGTGCGCATGTGAAGCTGGCAGACCGTAACCCCTGGCTTGGGACCATGCGGCACACCGTTGATGACGATGCCGCACGAGCCGCAGATGCCTTCCCGGCAATCGTGCTCGAACGCGATGGGTTCTTTCCCTGCTTCGGTCAGGCGCTCGTTGACCGTATCGAGCATTTCCAAGAACGACATGTGCGGGCTGATATCCTTGGCATCGTAGAGCTCGAACCGCCCTGCACTCTTGGTGCTCGCTTGCCGCCACACATGAAGCGTCAGGTTCATCACTTGTAACTCCGCTGAGCGAGTTTCACGTACTCGAATGTCAGGGGTTCTTTGTGGAGACGGGGTTCCGAACCGACGCCCGTGAACTCCCAGGCCGCCACGTACGCAAAACGTTCGTCATCTCGTTTCGCTTCACCTTCCGACGTCTGATGCTCTTCGCGGAAATGGCCGCCGCACGACTCATCCCGTTGCAGTGCGTCGTGACACATGAGCTCGGCGAACTCGAGGAAGTCTGCTAGCCGGCCTGCCTTCTCGAGGGTTTGGTTGAGCTCCTCGCCGTTGCCGGTGACCCGTACGTTGGACCAGAACTCCTCCCGGAGAGCGGGGATCTGCTCCGCAGCCTTCTTGAGTCCCTCTGCGGCACGAGACATTCCGCATTTGTCCCACATGAGGCGTCCGAGCTCCCGGTGGAAGGAGTCGACGGTGCGCGTGCCGTTCACGGCGAGCAGCTTGTTGATCCGCTCTTCCGCCTCGCGCTCTACTTCCTTGAAGGACGCGTGATCGGTGGTGACCGATTCCAGCTCGGTTCCGGCGAGATAATCCCCGATCGTGTACGGCAGAATGAAATAGCCGTCCGCCAGGCCTTGCATGAGCGCGCTGGCACCCAGACGGTTCGCGCCGTGATCGGAAAAATTCGCTTCGCCGATCACATGCAGGCCAGGCAGGGTGCTCATGAGATTATAGTCCACCCACAACCCGCCCATAGTGTAGTGAGGGGCGGGGTAGATCCGCATCGGAACGTCGTAGGGCACCTCACCCGTGATCTGCTCGTACATGTCGAACAGATTGCCGTAGCGATCCTCGACGACTTTGCGACCCAACCGCTGGATGGCGTCGCGGAAATCCAGATAGACTCCTTGCCCACCCGGGCCTACCCCTCGTCCTTCGTCGCACACCTCCTTGGCGCGGCGCGACGCCACATCTCGCGGGGTGAGATTGCCGAAGCTTGGGTAGAGCCGTTCGAGGTAATAATCCCGCTCATCATTGGGAATGGCGCGTGGCTCCCGCGGGTCACCAGGCTGTTTGGGAACCCAAATTCGGCCGTCGTTGCGAAGCGACTCGCTCATGAGGGTCAGCTTCGATTGGAAATCACCGCTCGGCGGGATGCTGGTTGGGTGGATTTGTGTGAAGCAAGGATTCCCAAACAACGCTCCCCGTCTGTGGGCACGCCAGGTGGCCGTGACGTTGCACCCCTTGGCGTTGGTGGAGAGGAAATACACGTTGCTGTAGCCGCCCGTTGCCAGCACCACCGCGTGCGCAGCACGGGAGCTGATCTTGCCGCTCTCGAGATCCCGCACGACGATGCCCCGAGCTCTCCCGTTGACCACCACGACATCCAGCATCTCGTACCGGGGGAACATCTTCACCATCCCGGTCGCCACCTGCCGCTCGAGCGCTTGGTAGGCCCCAAGCAAGAGTTGTTGACCGGTCTGCCCACGAGCGTAAAACGTGCGGGACACCTGTGCGCCGCCAAAGGAACGATTAGCTAACAGCCCGCCATATTCCCGCGCGAAGGGGACACCCTGCGCAACACACTGGTCGATGATGTTGAGACTGAGCTGTGCCAGGCGATACACGTTGCCCTCGCGGGCCCGAAAATCGCCGCCTTTCACGGTATCGTAAAACAACCGGTAGATCGAATCGCCATCGTTCTGATAGTTCTTGGCGGCGTTGATGCCACCCTGCGCGGCGATGCTGTGGGCGCGGCGGGCGCTGTCCTGGAAGCAGAAGCACTCGACGTTGTATCCCAGCTCTGCGAGCGTGGCCGATGCCGAGGCGCCCGCCAGACCGGATCCCACTACGATGACTGTGTATTTTCGCTTGTTTGCGGGATTCACGAGCTTCAACTCGAAGCGGTGCCGGTCCCATGCGGTTTCTATTGGTCCTGAGGGGATCTGCGAACGGAGTTCCATGTGAATTATCTCAGGTCACTCATTCAATGATGCCGGCGAGCACAGCGATGGGCATCGAGATGTTGCCCACGACGATCAGACCGGTCACGACGCTTGCGAAGATTCGCCGCCAGCGATTGTACCGGGGGTGATTGGCACCCACCGTCTGAAAAGCGCTCCACACGCCATGATACAAGTGGAGACCCAACGCAATCATCGCAATGATGTATCCGACGGACACCGGCCATATCTGGAAGCCGCTGACGAGATTGTAGTAGATGTCACCGGGCTGAAAGTCGGGGTGGGCCGAGCCGAAAGTCAGGTGAAGCAAATGGTAAACCACGAACGTCACGACGATTATGCCACCCCAAACCATGGTTCGTGACGCATAGGTGTCTTCGAGATGAACCGGCCGCTTATACTTGACGGGGCGCGCCCGGCGAGCCTCCAGGGTCAACAGCGTCGCTGACAAAATGTGCAGTCCGACGGCCGCTAGAAGACCGATGCGTGCAACCCAAAGGAGTTGTCCCTGGCCGAACATCGGCGCGCCAACTTCCCGGAGAAACTCTCCGTACGCGTTGATCTTCTCTGGACCTTGGAAAACCTTGAGGTTGCCGACCATGTGGGCCAGCACGAACAGGAATAGAATGGTACCCGTGACTGCCATCACGGCCTTCTTGCCGACCGAGGAACGATACAGCGTCACCACGCGGAGCATTGCATCTCCCGCTATGAAATCAAGCAGCGTTTTGTTTTGAGGACCCGAGTCTGACGGCCGCCCACCCGGCGCCCTACAGTTTTACCTCCCCTATTGTCGAGCGAACATGCTCGGCAGATTTGTTAAGCGCGATCTGCTCTTTGCTGCTCAGCTCGACTTCGACGATCTTCTGGAGTCCGCCGGCGCCCAACTTGCACGGGACACCTAGGTACACCCCCTCAAGACCGTACTCGCCCGCAAGGAACGCCGAGCAGGGGAGCAAACGCTTCTTGTTCCGGACGATAGCTTCGGTCATCTGGACGGCGGCTGCCGATGGCGCGTAGTAAGCCGATCCCGTTTTGAGATGCCCCACGATCTCCGCACCACCCTTGCGCGTGCGGTCAACGATTTCGTCAAGGCGCTTGCGTTCCAGCAATTGCGTCACCGGAATCCCGGAGACAGTCGTGTAGGAGATCAAGGGTACCATGGTGTCGCCATGCCCGCCCAAGACCATTGCCTGGATGTCCTCGACGGAGACGTCGATGGCTTCCGCCAAGAAGCTGCGGTATCTGGCAGTGTCGAGCACGCCGGCCATGCCGAAAACACGTTCCCGCGGGAAACCCGTGGTCTCCTTGGTCACCCAACACATCACATCGAGCGGATTCGAGACCACGATCACGATGGCATCGGGTGAACAGCGACGAATCTCCTCACTCACCGACTTGACGATCTCGACGTTGGTCCGGAGGAGATCGTCCCGACTCATCCCGGGCTTTCTCGCAATACCGGCCGTCACGATGAAGAGGTCGCTGTCGGCGGCTGACCCGTAATCGTTGGCTCCGGTGATCCGCGTGTCAAATCCCTCAACCGGTCCGGACTCCCACTGGTCGAGTCCCTTTCCCTGAGGAATCCCTTCCACAACGTCGAGCAACACGACCTCGCGCGCCAACTCTTTCTCGGCGAGCCGTTGCGCAGCCGTCGCGCCGACGTTGCCCGCTCCCACCACTGTTATTTTTTTCATTGAAATTTCCGATACAGGAATTTGAAGTTGCTCAAGTGATCTCGTCGGACGTCAAGCCAAGCTGACGCCCCGCTTCGTACAACACGATCGCGACGGCCGTCGCCAGATTGAGACTCCTCAGCGAGCGCCGCATCGGGATCCGGTACAACCGCTCCGGATGCTTCTCACAAATCCGTTTTGGCATTCCCAACGTTTCGCTCCCAAATACCAAAACCGAGTTGTGCGTGTACGGCGCCTCGAGATACGATCGCGTACCGTGCGTGGTAAAATATAAACAGCGGTCCCTGGAGACGGCTTCACGGAACGCCCGCCAGTAGGAATGAACCCACAGATCAACCTCTTCCCAGTAGTCGAGACCGGCGCGTTTGAGCCGCTCGTCGTCCAGGGAGAAGCCGGGCGTTCCCACCAGGTGGAGGGTCGTGTCCGTAGCGGCACACAGGCGGGCGATGTTTCCAGTATTTGGAGGAATCTGCGGTTCGATTAGCGCAACAGAGAGCCCCATCGAGCCTCCACCCAACCCGGAGGGTATGTTTGAAGATCAGTTAAGCTGGAAACACGCCCGACTCGGTCAGGCTCGTTCCGCATCCGCCTGTTTGACCGGGTTTTCCCGCCATTCCGTAGCTCCGTCGTCAAAGATCTCCTTCTTCCACACTGGGAGGCGTTTCTTGGCCTCTTCGATGATGTATCGACAGGCTTCCATCGCCTCCGCTCGGTGCGGCGTCGCCGCGACTACGGCAATACTGGCTTCCCCCGCGGGCACTCGCCCCAAGCGATGCTGCGCCGCAAAACGGCCCTGTGGCCATCGACTTGCCGCCTCCTCAACGATCAGGCCGAATTCAGCGTCCAGCATCTCTTCGTAAGCAGAGTACTCAATCCCCGCAACCGGCCCATCTTCGGCACCCCGGCGCACCGTACCCACGAAAACAGCCGTGCCACCGACGGACTCGGCTGCAACGCACTCCATGAGTCGGGGAAGATCGATGGGTCGACGGGTCGCAAAGGTCACCTCACCCTCCGGCAACCGGCGGGAGTAAAGCAAGCTCCTCCCCGTCATGCACGGGGCGGTCCGCGCGCACGTGCTGGAGGTTTACGGCCACTAACGGCTGTTCGGGGATGAGATTCCCGTTGGGGACCCGGGCCCGCATCAACGCAACGACGTCCGATACGGTTGCGGGATGGGGGAGCTCGAAGGTAAATGACTCGCGGCCGACCACTTCCGCATATCGGGCAAACAAGCGAACCCGAATCGACAGCGTTTCGGCAGGCTCCTGCGGATTACGGAACTCCATTTGCCGCAGCAATCTACCGCCGACCCAACATCATGTCACCCTCGCGCCGTCGAGGAGGAAACTACTTCGTGGAAAGGAGTGTGCGCCGGCAGGCTGACAGAGCTACGGTCTGGGAACAGCGCTCCGCGATTCGGTGGCGGGCTGCCTCTGGTGGGCTTCCGCAACCATCCCCCGCAGCTCCTTCGATGGCTTGAACACCGGAACCGGGCGAGCAGCTACTTCAACAGGCTCACCGGTCCGTGGATTCCGAGCCATCCGGGTTTTCCGGTTGCGGATCTTGAAGGTCCCAAAACCGCGGACTTCAATATTCTGCTGACCAGCAAGGGCCTCCTTGACTGCCTCCAAGAACGCGTCGACAACCCTGGCGCAGTCCTTTTTGGAAATCATGGGGCCAGCCGTTCGAGCAATGCTGGCAGTCACCTTTTCGACGAGATCGGCCTTGGTCATGCTTCCCCCGCTCGAGAACACAGGGCGCCCCTATTTTCACGCCCAGGCCGGTGAGGCCGGGCGGTCAACATATGAGCTTACCTGTTGACTGTCAAGAGCTTGGAGAATTCCCACAGGTGGGGTCGAGCATCGTGTGGGCCGGGAGAAGCCTCCGGATGGTACTGCACGGCACTCACTGGCAGCTCCCGGTG
>JBDHDY010000200.1:0-6080 GCA_039591275.1 Gemmatimonadota bacterium
ACTCGAACCGGGCTTTGTATTCGCCTGCGACATCAACATGCCACAGACTGAGACCCTGGGAATCCGGATCGAGGACACAGTGGTGATCACCGAGGACGGATACGAGAATCTCTCGGCCGGACTCCCCCGCACGGTGGAGGAGATCGAGACTCTCATGCGTGAGCGCGGCCTGCTACAAAAGGTGGCTAGGTGAGTGATGGCCGCTAGCCGCGCAGGCGCCGCGCCACAGGGAGCGTGGCCACGGTTGCCCCTTCAACAGGGCTCTGGGTCTCCTTACGGCAGCTAGTTAGACCGCCCCCCCCCTTTTTAGGTAGCACATCTCGCCGGTTAGTTGCGCTTTCAATATGGGAGCATATTATTCGGGTTTCCCGCCGATGGCCTTGGAAGATCCCGGTCAACCCTTCCGTGCGCCCGGGACCTTCGAGCGACTCCGCCGAGTCCCGACGGCACCCTTTCTTCCATCGAGGAGGTTCGAATGTCCCTGCGAAGCGTAGCTGCCATCGCCACATGCTTGGTTTTGGCCGCCGTTGCTGCGCCAGCCCAGGCGGTCGGGCAAGACTATGTCATGTACGAGATACAGTACTTGAAGGTCTTGCCGGGTCATGCCAACGCGTTCAACGAGAAGATGGCCGAGCACAATGAGCGGTTCCATGGCGAGGGGCCGTACGCCGCCAGTGTGTTCTCCGTCGTCAACGGGCCGCGTTCCGGCCAGTTCCTCTGGTCGATGGGCCCAACGACGTGGACCCACCTGGATAGCCGACCCAGCGGCGAGCCCCACGATCCGCATTGGGCACAAGAAGTCATGAGCCACGCTGAAGCGGGTATGGGTGAGTACTGGAGGATGAACGACAACCTATCCACTCCTCTTGATCCAAACGCCGCCCCGCCGCCCCTTTTACGCGTACGATACTTCGAAGTGGCTGACAACGGGCTCTTCGTGAAGACGCAGGAGCAGATCGAGGCCACCGTGAAGGCGATGGGAAGCACGCGGACACGGATCATGTATAGGAAGCAGTTCCGTCATCGGGACGGTAGGGATTGGGCCCAGGTCTCATCGTATGACAACTGGGCGGAGCTTGACGCGCCCGGCCTCGGCGCAGGCGGTAACTTCCAGCGCACTTTCGTGGAGGTCCACGGCCTGGCTGCTTGGTCTACGTTCCTAGAGGAAAGGGGCGCGGCTGTGGTCGGCTCCGAGGAGGAATGGCTGCAGCTAGTACCGTAGCTAGAGTTTGCGCAGATTTGCGCTGAAACGAGCTGATCAACGCTGGTTCATTCCGTCGGATTGGTCTATCTGCGGAGATCAGCAAGTTTCAGCGCAAATCTGCGGCTCAAGATCGCTACCTCACCGCAGATCGCAACCAATCCACTAACGCCGTGCGGTCGTCTTCGGATAGGAAACCGTGCCCGGCGTCGGTCCAGATAATCCGCTTTGGTTCCTTCAGCAGGCGCTGCAGCGGACGAACCGCGGTCTCGGGCAAGTAGTCTCCGTCGTTCTCGCCGTTGATCATTAGCAGCGGCCGCGGGCTGATCCGGCCGATGTAGTTGGCCGGACACGCTGCGGCGCGATGGCCGTCCTCGTAGAAGTCGAAATGCCCGCCGTGGAGTAGCGCCACCGCTGCGAAACGACTCTCGGCGCCACCCGCAATCATGGCGAGCTGCGCGCCGCGGCTGAACCCGACCAGCGCAATGCGAGCGGGATCAGCGTTGCGCTCGCGAACCAAGAAGTCGTAGCTGCGGCTCACGTCCTTGACCGTCTGGGTAACAAACTCGAGATACGCGGCCGGCTGGTTATACAGTCGCTCGTGTTTCTCCACCTCCGAATATGTCTCCAGTAACCCCGTGTAGCGTTCGCCCCAATGGAGAAAGTCGATGGATAGCACCGTCCACCCCGCACGGGCCATCAACCGGCTCAGCTGAATCGAAATCGCCCCATCCTTGGCCTGCGGCCCCCCGCCATGCAGAAAGATCACGCCACCACGTTGCGCGCTCGACTCACCGCGCTGACGGTACAGCCTCGCCGGGACGATGATCCCCGGCGTGCTCTGGAAGTTGACGCGCTCCTCGAACAAACCCTCGACCTCGCCCGCTGCGATAACCTCGGTGTTGAAGGGAAGTGCCTCGTCGTAGGCGAAGAATTCGAGATACGCTTGGAAGGTGCGGTCGTCTACTGGATTCGTGAGCCATTGATCGGTGGGACGATCTTGCGCGGCTCCGGACGCAACCACGGCCAGCGTCGCGAGGGCCAGGGGAATAGCACGGACCAAGCTGTCCTCCTCGTGTAAGGTCAGCGGCCCGACACCGGTTTGACGAGCCGGAATCCCACGGCCTCACTCGCGAAGCCGGGAGCGAAGCGGTCGATGTTCGGTGTATAGAACATATACGATGGGTCCTGCCATGAGCCACCGATAGCCGCATAACGCTCTGCGCCGGGGTCTCCCGCCAACCATTCCCGCACGTTCCCTGCCATGTCGTGCGCTCCGTACGGGCTCATGCCCGCGGCGAGCCGGTCCACCGGTGTGGTCACCGTCATACTGAAATTGGCCCGCTGGTCGAGCGTCGCGAAGTCGCTGCCCCACGGATACGGGCGGTCCACATCGCCCAGGGCTGCCCGCCACCACTGAGCCAAAGATGGCAACTGTCCGCCTGCCCACTTGGCATACGCTGCAGCTTCGTACCACGAAACACCAGTGACCGGATGCCGCGCGCGGTCGTCCGCAAATGTTCCGCCGGTCCATGTGCGCGGGCCGGGCAGACCGGTGCGGTCCACGAATGTTTCAACGGCCGTCTCGAACGGTACGCTCCCCTCCTGGAGCTGCAGCGTGTCCCGCCAAAACGCCCGATCGCGATACCCGCCGTCGGCGACGAAGGCCATGAAGGCCTCGTTCGTCACCTCATAGCGATCGATCAAGAACGCGGGGATCTCTTGGCCGGCATAATTGTCGGACACCGGGCCCACCACGAACCCGGCCTCGACCAACACCATGCCTTCGGCGTCCCAACTCTCGTTCACCAGCGCACGTCGGACGGTCACCGAGTCCCCAGCGTGTACTTGGATCATAAAGGAAAGACCTTCGTACCCCGCCAAGCGAGCCTGCGCGATGTAATCGCCTGCTACGGTGAGATGATTCCGAATCGGCGTTGTGTTGAGAGAGATCCCGTTCGTGTCATTAGTCACCGACACGCGGGAGAGTGTGACTAGTGCACCGGGCGGATCGGTCTCCAGCGTTACTCTTCCGCCGACCACGGCCGCGATAGCACCCAGCCCACGCGCGCTCAACGGAATATCAGCCGCACGAAGTGTGGTGTAGACCTCGTCCAATCGACCCGAATCCGCTGCGGGCTGGAGCTGGGCCGCCAACTCGCGAATCGAAGCGGAACGTCGTTGTTGTACGGCGAAGAAGGCGCCGATGACCAATACGATAGGTGCCGCAATCAAGGCTCGCCGCACGAGAGACCGTCGAGCGCTCCCCTGCAAGAGCCGTTGGGCTTCCACGCGCAACGACGGTACGCCCCCGCTCGGCGTCGCCATCGCCTCGAGTTGTTGCAAGACCTCGTCCGTGGTTTTCCAGCGGTCTTCCGGCTTCTTGGCAAGACACTTCATGATGAGCTGCGCGAGCGCGGCCGGCGTGTCGGGTCGGTGGTCAGTGACCGGCTCCGGGTCCGCTGTCATCTGCGCGATCAGCACGGCCGGGGTGCTCGGACCCACGAATGGGGGGTGCCCAGTCAATAACTCGTATCCCATTACGCCAAGCGCATAGATGTCGGTGCGATGATCCACCGGCTCGGCGCCCGCCTGTTCGGGGGACATGTAGAACGGCGTTCCGAGAGAGACACCCGCGGTGGTGAGCGCTTGCGCTTCTGTCGCGGAGGTAACCGCCTTTGCGACCCCGAAATCCGTCACCACCGCGTGCCTTCCCGAGATCAGCACGTTATCCGGCTTCACGTCACGGTGCACCAATC
The DNA here is from genome assembly GCA_039591275.1 of Gemmatimonadota bacterium. Lineage (GTDB taxonomy): Bacteria > Gemmatimonadota > Gemmatimonadetes > Gemmatimonadales > GWC2-71-9 > JBDHDY01. The sequence goes on from JBDHDY010000200.1 coordinate 3,961, forward strand.
CCTGTCGATGCGCTTCGGCCAGCCCGTCCGCCACGTCGCGCAGCAGACGAATCGTATCAACAATGGGCAACTTCTCCTCGCGACTGATGCGGTCGCGTAACGACTCCCCTTTCACGAACGGCATCACGTAGTAGAGGATGCCGTCCGCATCGCCTGAATCGATCAACGTAAGCACGTGCGGGTGCTCGATCTGGGCTGCGATCTCGATTTCGCGCAGAAACCGCTCGCCACCTACCGCCGCGGCCAACTCCGGCCGCAGCACTTTCAGCGCAACGTGGCGGTTGTGTTTGACGTCTCCGGCGAGGTAGACCGTAGCCATCCCACCAGCGCCAATCTCCCGCTCGATGGTGTAGCGGTCGGATAGGGCGGATTTCAGGCGGGCGATCATCTCGGTCATGGTGAACAAAGATAGGGAACACCGGACGTCGCGGCAGACCGTCAGGCGTTGCCGTTGCCGCAAACCCCGGATCCTGCCGTTTCACAGTCCGGCATCGACGCTCGGAAGTCGTTGAAAAACAACCACTTAGTGGCTGCTAATTGGCGCTGAAACGGACAGATGGCCGCAGATAGGCCGGACAGGCGGTGAGGGGAGGAAGGGATCTGCGTGAATCAGCTCGTTTCTGCGTAAATCTGTGGCTTGAAACTTCCCGTGCTAGTCTTCCGTATTATATCCCACAATACAATACGTGGGATAGCCGCGATGACAGACACCGCCGACATCAGCCGACATCTGCCACTCAAGTCACAGTGGTTCCACATCCTGTTGGCTCTCTCGGAAAAGGCACACCACGGCTCGGGGATCGTACGGTCGGTTCTCCACCAGACCAACGGGAAACTCCGGCTCTGGCCGGCAACGTTGTATGGATCGTTGGAAGACCTCGTCTCCTTGGGCTGGATCGAGGAGTTGACCGAGTTCGGTGAGCGCCCTGAGGGCGAGAGTGAAAAGAAGCGCTTCTATCGCATCACCCGAACCGGCACTCTCATCCTGGCCGCAGAAGCCGACAGACTCCAAGCCTTGGCCCGCGCCGCGCTCGACCGGGTCGGATCGGGCAATCTCGCTCGATGAGCCGCCTCACTTACCGATTACTGCTCCGGCTGCTGCCACCCAAATTCCGCGCGGCGCATGCCCGGGAAATGGAAAGCTTGTTCGCCGAGGCGCTGGAGACCGGCCCAAGCACAGGTAGGCTCGCCAGGCTCTGGCGATGGCTCCGCGGTGCGTTTGACGTTGTGGCACTCGCGATTCGGCTGCGGCTAGCCCGACCCGGCGTCAACAAATCCAAGAAACCTCCGAGAAACACGATGGATTCACTCGTTCAGGATCTTCGCTACGCGTTCCGCAATCTTCGCACACGCCCGTTGTTCACGGTCATCGCCGTATTGACACTCGCACTCGGCATCGGAGCCAACACTGCTGTCTTTAGCATTGTCAACGCTGTGCTCCTGTCTGGGGTACCGATGAGGGCACCGCAGGAACTGGTCGAGGTCTACACCAGTGACGGCAACGGTGGTTACCCGTACAGTGTGTCCTCGTATCCAGACTTCGTCGATCTCAGGGAGAGAACTGATCTGTTCAGCGGCGTGGCAGCGTACGAGGGTTTCTTTGCCAGGCTCGAGACCGAGGAAACCACTGAAGCCGTATGGGGAGAACTTGTCTCCCACGATCTCTTCTCGGTACTGGGGCTCGAGCCGGCGGTGGGGCGCTACTTCGTACCCGAGGAAGGTCAGACGCTTTCGACTCATCCCGTCGTCGTCTTGGGCTACGATTTCTGGCAGCAGCGCTACGGAGGCGACTCGTCCGTCGTAGGCCAGACTATCCGTCTTGCAGGGCTGGCATTCACGGTCGTGGGTGTGGGCTCCGAAGAGCTGCAGAGCTTCACGGCTCCCGGTTTTACTATGGACATGTGGGTCCCGTACGTGATGGCTCCGTCCCTCCCGCTGTTCGGCGACAGAGATCTTCTCAATGAGCGCGGCAGTCGCAGCAGCTTTGTGAAAGCACGGCTTCGGCCGGGAGTCGAGATCGAGCAAGCCAGAGCCGCGTTGGCGACGATTTCGACACAATTCCAAGAAGCCTATCCGGAGGCGTGGGAAGATCGCGAATTCAACCTCCTTCCGACTGAGGA
>JBDHDY010000201.1:0-6170 GCA_039591275.1 Gemmatimonadota bacterium
CACCGATGAGCCACCCGGTTGGCAAGCCTTCAGCGTCCGGCCCGGGTGCATCCCTCCGGCAAGCTCGTTAATGAGCTCCCCGAGAGAAAACCCCATCGTGACCTCGTAATTCCCGGGTTTCTGCACGTGTCCGCAGATGCTGAACAGCTTGGTCCCGGTGCTCTTCGGGTTCGAGAGAGAAAGGCCCTTGTACCAGTCAGCGCCCCGATTGAGGATGTGTGACACGGCCGCCAGCGTTTCGACGTTGTTGATCGTCGTCGGATTCCCAAACACGCCATGCGCGGCCGGGAAGGGGGGGCGGATGCGAGGGTTGCCGCGGCGTCCCTCGATCGAGTTCATCAAAGCCGTTTCTTCACCGCAAATGTAGGCCCCAGCGCCACGATGGACGTACATATCCAGCCGTTTGCCCGTTCCCATCGAGTTGGCCCCAAGCACGCCCTTGTCGTACGCCTCGTCCAGGGCCTCCTGCATGATCCGCAGCGGCTCGGTGAACTCTCCGCGAATATAGATGTAAGTGATTTCCGCCTGAATAGCGTACTGGGCGATCGCACACCCCTCAATCAAGGCATGCGGCGTCCAACGCATGATCTCACGGTCTTTGAAAGTGCCGGGCTCGGATTCGTCTGCGTTGCAGCACAGATAATGCGGCTTGCTCTTCTCCTTCGGCATAAACGACCACTTCAAGCCGGCAGGAAAGCCCGCGCCCCCACGCCCCCGCAAGCCGGAGGCCTTCACCAAGTCAATGACCTCGGCCGGCTTCATGGCAAGCGCTTTCTTCAGCGCCTGGTAGCCACCCCGTTTAACCCAACCATCGTACGAACGGGCCTCGGCATCGCCGAAGTGTTGGCTCAAGACGACCGTTTCTTTGTCGTGTGACTCGTGCGGATAACCCATACGCGCCCCTGGTATTCCGTGCTCCCGGCGACGTCAGGAGTACTGTTTGACGAGGTCGGGTACTTTTTCCGGCGTGACGTCCTCGATGAAATCGTCATTCATCATCACCGGTGTGGCAAATCCGCACGCTCCGAGGCACTCTACCTCGATCACAGTGAACTTGCCGTCCGGCGACGTCGCTCCCAACTCTTCACATCCCGTATGCTGCAAGAATGCGGCAACCACATCCTCGCCTCCGCACAGGTTACACGGCGTTGTCGTACATACTTGCACGAACGTTGCGCCGACGGGGTGTTGATGGTACATCGTGTAGAAGGTCACCACTCCCTTCACATAAGCCGGTGTCAGTGAGAGAACTTCCGCAACTTCGGCCATTGCTTCATTCGAGATCCAGCCGTGCGCATCCTGCACAAGCCAGATGGCCGGAAGCAGCGCTGCGCGCTTCGTCTCGTACCGCCCGAGAATCTCGTCGAGCCGCTTGCGACGTTCCTCGGTGAAGACCGGCGTGTATTCACTGGTCTGCTGCATGTTTCCTCCCACTCAACGACCCTCTGTCACCCACACCCGCCGCTGGGGCGCTCAGCGGTCTACCTCACCCAACACAAAATCCACGCTTGCGTTGATGGCGATCAAATCCGACAGCAGATAACCCTCAGCCATCTTGGGCAGCGCGGCAAGATTGATGAAGGTCGGAGGCCGGACTCTGAACCGCACAGGTTTGGCCGTGCCGTCGGAAACGAAGTAGTAGCCGAGTTCGCCCTTAGGACCCTCAATCGGCATGTACGCCTCTCCGACGGGCGCAGGAACACCCTCCATGACTTGTTTGAAGTGGAAGATCATCGCTTCCATGTCACTCATCGCAGCTTGCTTCGGAGGAAGCACTACGCGCGGATCCGCGACATTGATTGGACCATCCGGCAGTCGATCCAGGGCTTGCTGTAGGATGCGGACGGATTGCCGCATCTCCTCCATCCGGCAGATGTAGCGATCGTAGACATCTCCGTGCTCACCGACCGGCACTTCGAAGTCGTACGTCTCATAGTCCAGATAGGGTCGGTCTTTCCTGACATCGTAAGGTACACCACTCGCGCGTAGCATCGGTCCCGACGTCGAGTAGTTGATGGCGTCCTCCGCACTCAGATGGCCGAGGTCCTGCGTGCGCCCGCACCAGATACCGTTACGCGTGAGCATCCGGTCTACTTCGTCAAGGGTCTTGGGAAAGGTTCTGAAAAAATGCCGGAGCCCGTCTGCGAACCCGTCCGGGATGTCCGCCATGAGGCCGCCGACCCGCGTGAGACTGGTCGTCAGCCGTGCGCCTGTCCACATCTCCTGAAGGTCGTACACGAGCTCGCGTTGCTGAAACGACCAGAGAAATGGTGTAAATGCACCAATGTCGATGCCGGTCGTGCCCACCCACACCAAGTGAGAGATGATGCGGCTCAGCTCGCACGCAATCACCCGCAACACCTTACAACGCTCCGTTATCTCAATTCCCATCAACTTCTCCGCCGCGAGCGCCAGACAAACGTTGTTCGACATCGGGGCGAGATAGTCCATGCGATCGGTCAACGGTATGATCTGATTGTAGTGGCGGTATTCCCCAAGCTTCTCGAAACCCGTGTGGAGATAGCCTACGTGAGGAATGACACGAACCACCACTTCACCGTCCAGCTCGACGACGAGGCGGAGCACGCCGTGCGTCGCCGGATGCTGCGGCCCAAGATTGACGAGCATATGATCGCCGCCGAGATCCGGCTCTTCATCACCCGTCCTTGCGGGGGCCTGCGCCACACCGACGGGAAACCGCACAGCCTGCCCAGCATGGTCTACGCCGGGAGTCGCGACGTCGAGCTCGATCGTGCGTTTCTCTCCCATAGGACGCTACGGGGCCTCGGGATCGGGGATGTCAGCGCGCTTGCCTCTCAGAAGCCGCTCACGCATGTCGGCAGGAAGCTCGTAGTGCTCGTCGGCAATGGAGAGCTCCTCCATTGAGTAATGCGCTTCGGGGTTAGCACCCAATGCCTGGCGAACCTGCTCTGCCCGCGAGAAGCGCCCACGGAGCGGGAAATCCTTTCTGAGCGGATGCCCCTCCGCGTAGGTCTCCCACATCAGAATCCGCCGCAGGTCAGGGTGGTCCCGGAACGTGATCCCGAACATGTCATACACCTCGCGCTCCAGCCAATTCGCCCCTTGCCACAACGGCATGGCAGAGTCGACCGCGAGATCCTCGTTCTTGTCGAGTTCCACCTTCACGCGTAGCTGCGAGTGACGGCTCAAGGAGTACAGCTCGTAGACGACCTCGATCGGCCGCTCAGCGTCCCTATATTCCACGGCCGTTACGTCGACGAGGTAGTCATACTCCTCGCCGGCCGTATCCTTGAGAAACCCTAGTATCTCGCGGATGCGCTCGGCTTCAACATAGACGATGGTGTCGCCGCAGGAGGTGAGGGCTCGATGGATCGCACCGCCAAATTGACGACGGAGCACCTCAACGGACGGATTCATTAGGGGCCGTTACCCAGAGCGGGTCTGATGGACAGAGTTGCCGAATGGCTCTGACAGCTCGTCCACTTGTTCGGGCGGTAGCCGCAGCCCACGGCGATCGAGGGGCTGCTCGAGTCGCAGCGACGTGTCAGCCAGCGTCTCACCGCGAATCTTCTTGTGGAGCATCAGGATACCGTATAACAACGCCTCGGGACGGGGTGGACAACCTGGCACGTAGACATCGACCGGAATCACTGTGTCGATGCCCTGAACCATTGCGTAGGTGTCGAAGACACCACCAGTCGACGCACACGCTCCCATCGAGATAACCCACTTGGGTTGCGGCATCTGGTCGTAGATCCGCCGCAAGACAGGGGCAAGCTTGAACGGAACCCGCCCTGCACAAATGAGCACGTCAGCCTGTCGCGGTGAGAAACTCATTCGTTCCATGCCAAATCGTGCCAGGTCAAAGCGGCTGGCTGCCGTGGCCATGAACTCGATGCCGCAGCATGCCGTTCCAAACGGCATTGGCCACAACGAGTTGGACCGGGCCCAGTTGACCAGAAAATCCAGGCTGGTCGTGACCCAGTTGGGCGAGATCTGGGACACCAGGGACAAGCCTCCAGCACCCTTGGCCGCATCGCTACGGTCTAGTCCCATTCGAGAGCCCCCCTCTTCCAGGCGTAGATGTACCCCACGAGGAGTATGAGAATGAACACGAACATCTCAACTAGCCCAAAGAGGCCCAGCTTGCGGAACGCTACGCCCCAAGGAATGAGAAAGACGGTTTCGATGTCGAACACGATGAAGAGCATTGCCACGAGGTAGAACTTGACGCTGAATCGCTGCGTGGTGCTCCCAAGCGGAGGCATTCCCGATTCGTAGGGAATCCCTTTGACGGGGGTCGGCCGGAAGGGTGATACCAGATGCGACAGCACCAACATGCCGACGGCGATGGCAACGACAAACCCGACGAGCAGGAGGAGCGGGACGTATTGAGCTAGCATAGCCTCGATGCGCTCGTGAAAAATTTCACGTACTCTCGGGGGTTGAACTTACCCAGGGTGCCGACCCAGTGTCAAGCAAACAGCAGTGGCGTAACGAACCACTATACGTATCTTTACGACCGCACCGCGGTCCCCGGACGCGGGACCGATTCGCGCGCGATCTCCAACGCCACCGGACGTCTCACGGGCCCGATAGGGCATAGCAGGAGGGACGAATACAGGTACCATGTCGATCAAGTCAGACCGCTGGATCCGCAATCAGGCGCTCAAGGAAAGGATGATCGAGCCCTTCGAGCAATCTCAGGTCCGTTCCGGCGTCATTAGCTTCGGGGTGTCGTCCTACGGGTACGACATGCGGGTCGCGGACGAGTTTCGCATCTTCACCAACGTGCACTCGCCGGTCGTCGATCCTAAGGAATTCGATGACAAGTCCTTCGTGGAGTTCAAGGGCGACGTATGCATCGTGCCTCCCAATTCATTCGCCCTGGCCCGCTCGGTAGAGTACTTCCGAATCCCCCGCAACGTTCTGACCATCTGTGTCGGCAAGAGCACCTATGCCCGATGCGGGATCATCACGAATGTCACGCCCCTCGAGCCGGAGTGGGAGGGGTATGTGACGCTCGAGATCTCCAACACGACCCCCCTGCCAGCCAAGATCTACGCCAACGAAGGGATCGCACAGGTCCTGTTCTTCCAAGCGGACCCGGACGACGTCTGCGAGACCTCCTACGCGGATAAGAAAGGGAAGTACCAGGCCCAGCAGGGGGTTACGCTCCCCAGGCTCTAGCCGTGAGGCGACCGACAACCCGGCCCTCACATGGGGGAACCATGCAACCACCCGCCGCTGCCGACCTGAAGAGGCCAGCCGCGGATCGCAAACCCACTAGTCCCCACACACCCAGGCGGTCGGCCTCATGACTTCCGACACGATGGGTCCCGTATGGCTCGCACTGCGGGTATTCGATGAGCCGGGAAGGGTGTTCTCTCAGCTCGCTGTGCGGCCGAGAGCGGCAGTACCCATCCTAATCACCGTCGCCGTTGCCTTCATAACGGCGTTCCTCACACCCGACGACGTCATGTCGGCCGGTGCGCGGGAGCAGATCGCGGCCATCGAACAAAGGACAGGAGAGGTCCTGTCGCCAGACGAGCGGTCCGAAGCCATCATCGAGGCGGCAAGCCCCGCCAATCGCTCCTTCCTCTTCGCCCTCAACGCCGGTTTCGGGATCCTCGCCATCCTCGCGGCAGCCGCAGTTCTCCAATTGACCTTCTCTGCCGGATCTGCGGTGCCACTCAGGTTCAGGGACGAGCTCGCCATTGTCGCTCACTCGTTCATGGTGCAAGCATTGGGTAGCCTTGTGACCTTGTGCGTCGTCTTGCTCACTTCATCGACGACCAGCAGTTCGCTGGGCTTCCTCTTCGATCGAGACGCCCATCCTTTCTTCTCTCAGCTGGCCAATAGCCTCACGGTATTTGGCGTGTGGACCGTTTGCCTCGTGGCTCTCGGTAACAAGATCAAGCTGAAAAGCAGTGGGTTTGCGGGCCCTTTGGGCATCGTGGCGGGATTGTGGGTGATCTTCAAGGTCGGGCTGGCAGCGCTTTGGTCGCTTGTTCGTTGACCACCCCATTCCTTCAGCGCACCCTAGAAAGCAAATGAACGAACTCCCGGCTGGACGCGGAGGGCTGATTCCGAAGTTCACGCGGTCCGGATCGCTCGCCACAACCACCAGCAGGCTCGCGCTCGTCGTTTCCGCCAAAGGCACCGAGCCACGGAACATGTTTGGCTCC
>JBDHDY010000202.1:0-6048 GCA_039591275.1 Gemmatimonadota bacterium
CGAGCCTCTTCAAAAAGGACAAGATCGCTGCGGAGCTAAAGGACGCCCTCGCTCCGGGGATCCAGGTGCTGCGCAGGTTCGGTGCTGGGGCCATGAGCACCTTGTACCTGGGCCGGGACCCTGCCCTCAGGAGGCTGGTGGCCATCAAGGTCCTCTCCAAGGATCTGGCGAAGGACGCCGTGGCCCGGGCTCGATTCACTCGCGAGGCAGAAAGCGCGGCTGCCGTCTCCCACCCGCACGTCGTCGGCATTTACCAGGTCGGGAAACTGCCCCAATCCAACGTGCCGTACATCGTGATGCAGTTCGTGGACGGCAAGACCCTTCAACAAGAGCTGCTGTCGGACAGGGTCATGCCGGAGGCCCGGGCCAAGCGCATCGTCGGAGAGGTAGCTTCGGCACTTGCCAATGCGCACGAGCGCGGGCTCGTCCATCGGGACATCAAGCCGGCTAACATCCTCATGGACCGGGAAGGCGGGCGGGCAGTCGTGCTGGACTTCGGCATCACGGCCGCCCTCGATCGCACATCCCTGGCGGGTAGCGAGAAGCTGACGATCCAGGGAATGGCCGTCGGAACTCCCATCTACATGAGCCCGGAACAGGCCGCCGCCAAGGAAGTGACCGACAGGAGTGACGTCTACAGTCTGGGAGCTGTCGCATTCGAGCTGGTCACGGGACGGCCCCCGTTCAAAGCCGAGAGCCCCGAGGGCTATATCGCGGCCCATGTGGGGGAACAGCCCCCCGACCTCGGGGAACTGCGCCCGGACCTGGACCCCCAGTTTGCAGATCTAATCAATCGTTGCCTGGCCAAGGATCCCGAACGACGGCCCACTGCTGCGGAAGCTTCCCGGGCCCTTCTCTCCTCGACCCACCCGCCGGTCGAGTGGCCTCCTCCAGGTCTGGAGCAGATTCGCGGCCGCGGCTGGACCACGCTCGTCTCCTTGGGTGTGGCAGCCGGTTTGAGTCTCTTCTTTTTTGCGATGCTGTTGTTCGGGCCGAACCTGGGGACCCCAGCCGGCGGCGGGGCAACAGAATCGGCACCGGTCTGGTTCTTCTTTCTGCGGACGGCCCTCACGGCAACGGTCCTGGTCGGGCTTGTCACCTTGGTGCTCGGCGGCAGGCTTGCTTACCTCCTCAAGGGGGCTCGTTCCGCGGGCTACCCGTGGCCCGTGGTGGTGCCTGTAGCCCTCGATCCGCGGCCCGATGCGGCAGCGCTGTTAAACGGATACGGTGTCTTCGCGCTGCTCGGGGATGCGAACCGCGACTGGCTCATCCGGTTTCGACGCTATCGCGGCTGGGCACTCGGCGTCACGGTGGCTCTGGCAATTGCCTGTCCGCTGCTGTGGAGCGTGATGCTCCATTCCGGAACGGCCGGAGGGGCCACCGGTCTCGTCACCGGTTTCGATGCCGTCGTGCTGCTTCTGCCGGCGGCTCTCGGCGTGCTGGTCACGGTGCTCCTGGGGATCCCGGAAACGGTGGTGCGGAGTCGCGCTCGAAAGTGGCCCAGATTCTTCTGGCAGCTCAAGCGCCCGATCCAGATTCGAGAGGAGCTTGTGGAGTCCTGGCTCGAGTCGGCAGAGCAGAAGGCGGCACCAGAAGAAGACGAACGCTTGGAGTGGGCTATCGCCACCGCTCCCGCTGCTGCCGCAATGTTCTTCGGGCTGCTTTTGCTGTTCGTTTTGGGCAACACGCTCAACGCCGCTCGGACGGCGGCAAGGTGGCATGATGCTGCCAGTAGGGCGGCGGCCGCCGTCGTCAACGACTCCCTGCCGCCCGGGTCATGGCACCGATTGCGGACGCTCGTTGGAGCTTCTTCGGCCATCAGGGTGCGGCATAGCACAGCGGGAGCGCAGCTCGCGGCCGGCCTGCATCTGGCGGATTCGGCGGCTGCGTCCATTGGCCCGCCGAGCGCTCTGGCGGAGTGGGTGACCGGCCCCAGGCGGTCGTGGTGGCAAGTGATTCCGGATGGAATTCCGGAATCGGTGAGTGGGGGCTTGGCAACGGACTCCGTCCAGCGCTTGCTAGGCGTTTGGCGGCGCCTCGCTGCTTCCCGTATGGGCCCGGCGCTGTGGATGTACGAAGGTCAGCTCCCCGGCATCAGCGGCCCCACCCCGGACCTGCCGGTTCTAACGTATGACGGAACCCTAGCACTGGCGCGACTCAACGAGCTAGACGGCCTCGTGGCAATTGTTGAGGGACGGAATGGTGCCGCTCTATTCCGTGCACGGGAGAACCTTGCGGTCGGGCGTCGTCTCCTCGGGGATCCAGTCAACGGCTGGCTCGCGCCCGAGATAATTGCGGTTGGCGCTTCGATGATGACGGACGTTGGAATGCTGACCGGCAATAGAGATGTGCTGTTGGAGGCAGCGCCGTTGCAGGCGGCCTTGCCAACGGTCGGCGGTCGCTCCTTTGCTTCCGGGGGATTGGTAGCTCCGTTCCTCATGGCATCTGCAGTCAACCCGTCCGGTCTCGCGTTCGTTGGTGACACGACGCAGGCACCTTACGCCAGGTGGGCGCTCATCGAGGGCATCGTGCGCGGCTATTGCGGGAGTGCCCGGGAGGTGCTCTTTGGAGTGGCCTCCGACCGGCTCCACACGTTAACGCTTGCCGATTCCCTCGCCGGGGATATCCCCCGCAGTGATGAATGGGTGGCGTCGGCTCGGCGGCGATTGCAGGAGTGGGTCGATTCCCCCGGTGGCCGGACGATCTCACGCGAGGTCCGGCGCACAGGTTTCTTGAGAGTCATGGGTTGGTTCGGTTTTCGGGGATTCAGCAACCGAATCGAGTTCTGCCGAGCGGAGGCGCTAAGGTTTGCGGATGGGCCTTCTTAGTGCATCCGCTGTTGGCGGCACCTGCCTCGGTAGGGTCAGGGCCAAGGGATTCGCATCCTGACGGGTCAGGTCTTGTCGGCCAAGGCTGCGGTTCTGGTATGGCCTGACCGCGCCGTCAGACCGTGATGGCGACTGCTGGGATGCTTCTCGAAGGGGTAGCCCGACTAACTACGAAGAACTGTCACCGCGAGTGACGGCCGCAGTGAGTTGCTCAATCCCAAGATTCGGATTCGAGTGGAGCCCAGGCCCGTTCCAAAACACTCCCAAACAACGAGAGAGGTCCGTGACATTGATCCTCGAGGTCCTTCAGCGCCTCTACCGCTTCGGCTTTGTCCACGGCGCCCCTCATGAGCCGCATGTACAGCAGGCCAACATCCTGCCAAAGCTCGTTGGCCCCCGGCGTGCTGTCGGCCGCCAAATGGTACAAGCGCTCGTCGCAGTGAACCTCACCTAAGATTTCCAGTACGGAAGAACGCGCTGACATCATACTCACCTGCTCTAGTGACTGCGCTCGGGCAGCCGAATCTCGATCCCATTCTCCAGACTCGCCGCCAGAAACACTCGCAGGACCGAGAAAAGATTGTGAACCACCTCGTACCGCGTAGCCCCGAGGGCCACAAACCCAGGAAGCTCCTCAATGGTCATCTTGTAGCACTTTTCGCCGGCCTCTATGGACTCGACGGGACCACAGAACGTCCAGGGTTCCCCGACCAACTCGTCGATCGTCATTCCGGTATCCTCCTGTCCTCACCGCCGCTCAGACCGCCGGTGCAGGGGTATCCTGCCACGGATTAGCGCAAGGGTGGTGCCAGGGACATCGACGTTTGTTGATCGCACTAAATCATTGGGTGATAAAGATTTGAAATAATGTGATGTGGATCACGTGCAAGAATTTGCAGCGGCAAACGCATTGTAATTTCGGTTTTCGAGAAGACCAGCTAGTTGGGGGAAGGGCGGCCGGGTGGCGTGCCCAAGCTCGGTTCGACTATCATCCTTGCCGTGCTGAACGTGATGGCAATTCAAACGAGTCTGACCGAGTCGCTCTCGCAGAATCCCGCGCTGGCGGTGGCGTCAATGTTTGGAGCCGGCATCCTCACGAGCCTCACCCCGTGCATCTACCCGATGATCCCAATCACGGCCGGTATTCTGGCCGGTAGTGCGGGTGAAGCACGCACGCGGGCCCGCACGATTGCGATCACGCTGGCGTACGTGTCCGGACTCGCGCTGTTCTACGCGCTCATGGGCCTGGTTGCGGGCCTCACTGGCTCCCTCTTTGGGACGGTGGCCTCCAGTGTGTGGGCCCGGTTGGCGATGGGGAACGTTTTGCTCATCCTCGGCCTTGTCATGTTGGACGTCATCCCCATATCGGCGCCTGGGCGCCTGGTGGCGTGGGCGGGGAACCTGGGCGGTGGAACCTACCCGGCGGTATTCCTTCTCGGGGCGACGTCGGGGATTGTGGCCGCGCCGTGTGGTGCTCCGGCTTTCGCAGTCGTTCTTACCTGGGTGGCGACCACGCAGAGCGCGATCATGGGCTTTGTGTACCTCTTCGTTTTTTCCCTGGGAATGACCGCGCTCCTCGTGGTCGTAGGGCTGTTTTCGGGTGTTCTTACAGCGCTACCCAAGTCTGGCCCCTGGTTGGTGTGGATCAAAAGGGTGGCTGGCGTGCTCATCCTGGCGATGGCGGAGTACTATCTCATCTTGGCGGGGATGGTCTATTGAACCGCTCGTTTGTCACGGCCGCTGTCACGCTCGGGCTTTGCGCGGCGTCGGTTGTTGCTGCCCCGAACACCGCCCGTGCCCAAGAGGAGATCGGCATCTCGAGGGGAGCGACCCCCGACCCGGTGCAGATCGAAACCCTGGACGGCGATTCCGCGGATCTAGCCGGACACATCGGCGTGAAGCCGGTGCTCGTCGAGTTTTGGGCCACCTGGTGTGAGAACTGCGAGGCGCTCCAGCCACGGCTGACGACAGCACACGAGCGATACGGAGGCCGGATTGCGTTCTACGCTGTGGCTGTGGGAGTGGGGCAGAACCCGCGGTCCATTCGGCGGCATCTGCGACGGCATCCCGTGCCGTATACGGTGTTGTGGGACAGCAACGGTGCAGCGGTCCGGGCGTTCAGGACGCCGGCCACTTCCTACATCGTCATCCTCGACGATGAGGGCAAGGTGGCGTACACAGGTATCGGGCCGGACCAGGATATCGAGGAGGCGGTGAGGGAGGTGCTGAGGGAGAAGGGAGAAGGGAGAAGGGATAAGCCATAAGCGATAAGGTGTCTTGCGGAGGGCTGCGCAAAGGGGCGGTGCTTCCACGGCCGCCCCTCTTGGCTGCCTTTTGGGATCACACGATGGCCTGCATTTGTTCCTACTGTTTCCTCCCCTCCCTACTCGCTAGCCGCTTCTCCCTTCTCCCCTCTCCCTTCTCCCTTCTTCACTTCTCACTTATTCGGTCTATCGCCTCGCCGAGTTCAGTGTATGCCGTCGGGTCGACTTCTCGAAACGGAGATGCGCGATACGCGATGCGCCCCTCGGCGTCGACGATGAAGAGGGTTCTGTTGTCGATCAATCCCCCGTCCCGTGCCTCACGAAAAGCCCCGTAGTGTTGCCCGACCATGGAGCCAGGGTCGGAGGCAAACAGGAACGGGAAGTCCTCGTCCTGGGCCCACGACTCTAACTCCTCAGGTGCATCCGTGCTGATGGCGATGAGAGCGACGTCCTGTCCACCATTGAAGAGATCGGCGTACTGATCACGGTACGCCCGCATTTGAATCGTTCAGCCACGCGTTCGCGCTCTGAAGAAGAACGCCAGCACGACTGTCTTGCCGCGGTAGTCGCCGAGCCGCACGGGGTCGCGCAGGATTCCGAAGCGCGTGGCGCCCGTCAGCTCAAAATCCGGTGCCATCACTCCGACCTCCAGCGGTTGTGGAGCCTGCGCTTCCTGCGCCGCGACCGGTGGCGGGGCCGCCAGCAGCAGGGCAGTGACCAGCAGAAGGGGCAACACTCGATGCATTCGCAGACTCCTGTGCGAGGAAATCGGACAATCATTATACGGGTCGATGGGTCACTCGGTAAGCCCTGGTGTCGGAGATACGAGGAGAAACGTTTTTGAGACGCGGAGGGTATCACGCAGGGCTTCGCGGTTGGCAGCGCGGTCTGGGCGCAGGCTCAGCTCGATGGATATCCCTTTCTGGACCCCATCGACTCAACTATCTAACTTTGTG
>JBDHDY010000203.1:0-6442 GCA_039591275.1 Gemmatimonadota bacterium
CCCCGAGTCTCCGGCGGGGCCGTGCCGGAAAAACCGTTTGGTCCTGTCGAGGACACGGCGCGCTTTTGTCTCCTCGGCAGGAGCGATGAGAGCATCCGAAGTCCGGCCGCTGGTGGAGTGGTCATCGGCCGCGCCAGAGCGCGGATGGCCGGGTGACAGAAGGCGGTGGAAAGGGTGCCAGCCGACAGTGAAGAGGGTGAGCGCCGACAGCGCCAGCAGGCCCACGATGACGGCGCCCGCAGTACCCACTAGACCGACGATGCCGTCGACCAAGAAGGCGGGCACGATGCCCACGAGCTGTTGGGCGAGAGTCCAGTTGTCGTGGTTGGGGGGGAGCTCGTAACCGCGGCCGATGCCGCGTGCGATGCCGATCAGGAGCGGAAGGAGGATGACGAGGCCGCCCAAGAGAACCGACGTACGTCGCAGATCCACGATCTTCAGGCGTCCCGACCCCTGAAGTCCCAACGCCAGGAGCAACAGCGGAGTCAACCAGGCACCGATCCCGAAGTACGTCCACAGCACGTTTCCCAGCCCGCCGCCAAGGGGGCCGGTGACGGAAAGGGGGCCGAGGGAAAGGGCTATGAAGATGGCCGCCGCCAGGCCGAGCAGGCCGAGCAATTCCCGGCGGCGGCTGGTGGTTAGCGGCATTGCAGTGACCCTGTGCTCTTCAACCCTCGCGCTTCCTCATTCGGACATCTTCATGAGTTCGGGATGTCTCTCCAAGAACCCCGTGTCCACTCGCCCGGCCACAAAATCGGGATGGTGCGTCACCCTTTTGAGGAACGGGATCGTGGTCGTCACACCTTCAACAATGAAAGAATCCAAGGCCTGGCTCATGCGCGCCAGAGCCTCCTCGCGGTTCGAGCCGTTGACGATCACCTTGGCGATCAGTGAATCGTAGAAGGGCGGGACGGTGTAGCCCGCGTAGATGTGGGTGTCGACCCGCACACCGGGGCCGCCAGGGGGATGAAACGCGGTGATGGTGCCCGGGCAGGGCTGGAAGTTCCGTGCGGGATCTTCTGCGTTCACGCGGCACTCGATCGTGTGCCCTCGAAGCTGCTGGCCATTGAGCTGCAAACTCAAGTCATTACCACCGGCCACTCGGATCTGCTCCTTGACCAGATCGAAATTCGTACCCATCTCGGTGACCGGGTGCTCGACCTGAATGCGTGTATTCATCTCCATGAAGTGGAAGCTGCCGTCGGGATCCAACAAGAACTCCACCGTTCCCGCGCCCACGTAGCTGATGTTCTTTGCCAACCGCACGGCCGACTCGCCCATCTGTTGCCGAGTTTCCTGACGCAGACCTGGGCTGGGGGCTTCCTCGATGAGCTTCTGGTGGCGCCGCTGCACCGAACAGTCGCGCTCGAAGATGTGCATGACGTTGCCCGCCTTGTCGCCCATCACCTGGATTTCGACGTGCCGCGGGCACGCCAGATATTTTTCGACATAAACTTCATCACTGCCGAAGGCGGCGAGCGCCTCGTTGCGAGCCAACTGGAATGCCTGTCTAAACGCATCGGGATCTTCGGCCACCCGCATGCCTTTACCTCCCCCACCGGCGGCGGCCTTGACGATCACCGGAAACCCAAGCGCGCCGGCGTGTTCGAGCACAAGTTCCACATCATCGACGGAGCCATCCGACCCCGGCACGACGGGCACACCGAGTTCGACGGCGAGTTTGCGCGCGGCGGCCTTGTCACCCATGAGCCTGATTTGCTCTGCCGTGGGGCCAATGAACGTGATGTTCGACGCGGCGCACGTCTCGGCAAATTCGGCGCTCTCGGCCAAGAAGCCGTAGCCGGGATGAATGGCATCGGCGCCGGTGATCTCGGCAGCGGCGATGATACCCGGAATGTGGAGGTAAGAAAGGCGGCTTGGCGGAGGGCCGATGCACACGTCGTCGTCGGCAAAGCGCACGTGCAGCGATTCGCGGTCCGCCTCGCTGTAGATGGCGACGGTCTCCAGACCCAGCTCGCGGCAGGCACGAATGACCCGCAGGGCAATTTCCCCGCGGTTCGCCACCAACACCTTCTTGAACATTCGCTTACGCCCGGAGCCCGCCCGGGACCTCGTCGCCTCCCATCTGGTCGACAAAGGTGCGATCGGAAGTCCCCTCGATCCCACTCACGCGCAGCGCAAACTCACTCGGGTTCGACGAGTAGAAGATGGCGTTCTCGTAGCTGATCGTCCCATTGCGATACCATTCCATCAGGGACTGGTCGAACGACTGCATGCCGTATTGTGTGGTGCCATCCTTGATCAGCGACGGGATGTCCAATGCCTTCTCTGAGTCGCGGATATGATCTTTGACCGCGGCAGTGTTGATGAGGACCTCGCACGCCGGGACGCGCGTTTCGCCTTCGGTGGTCGGCACGAGGCGCAGGGAAACCACTGCTGCAAGCGACGTGGCGAGCAAGCCGCGCACCGAATCATGTTCGTGCGGCTCGAAGAAAGAGATGATACGATTGATCGTCTGCGTGGCGTCCGTTGTGTGGAGCGTGGAGAACACGAGGTGTCCCGTGTCGGCCGCTTTCATCGCGGTATCGAGGGTCGTGCGATCACGGACCTCACCGATCAAGATCACATCGGGATCCTGACGGAGCAGGTGCCGCAACGCCATCTCGAATGATAGCGTGTCGCTACCCACTTCCCGCTGCGAGATGTTAGACTCGCCATCCCGGTGCAAGAACTCGATGGGGTCCTCGATGGTGATGATGTTACACCGTCTGTTCCTATTGATATGGTGAATCATCGCCGCCAGTGCGGTTGACTTCCCGGACCCGGTGATGCCGGTGACCAACACCATGCCTCGCGGCTTGAGCGAGATCTCCTCGAGGATCTTCGGCAGGTTCAGTTCGTCGATGTTCTTGACCTCGTAGGGGATCGATCGAAACACGAACGCCAGCGTGCCACGTTGCTGGTAGACGTTGGTCCGGAATCGGCCGACGCCCGGCACACCGATGGCGAAGTCGGCCTCCTTCAACTCGGCAAATTCTTTCACTTGGCGCGACGTCATGATCTGTTCCGCCAGCCCCTTGAGACTGTCTGGCGTCAACGGATCCTGCTTCAGCGCAAGTAGCTCACCGGCCACTCGGATGGTCGGCGGCTGCCCCACCTTGAGATGCAGGTCGGACCCGTTCCGCGTGACCATTTCCGTGATGGCCTTCTTGAAATCAAACATCCCTTTTTTCGCTTTTACCTCAGCCATGGGGATCCACCTTGAAGAGCACTTGACCGAATTCTACGGGCTGGGCGTCTTCGACCAGCCGCTCCACAATGACACCGGCAACTTCCGAGTCCAGTGGATTCATGATTTTCATCGCTTCGATGATACACAACGTCTGCCCGGAACTGATCCGGCTCCCGGGCCGCACATACGGGTCCGCCCCCGGCTCCGGCTGCGCGTAAAACGTACCGACCATCGGCGACTTGATCTCAATGAACTCCCGCTCGACCGCCGGTTCCGCCGCCGTCCCACCTGCCACTGGTACCGCCTGTTCCGACGCCGGCCCGAGAGGCGCGGGGTTGTGACCCGCGGGCGGGGAAACGTGATAGGTAACCGGGCCTCCAGCCGCTCCGGCACCGCTCTTTGAGATCCGAATCGACGTGCCGCGCTTCTGAATCTCAATCGTGTCTGCTTGAGAACGTTCGAGAATCTGGAGTAATTTCTCGATATATGCGAGATCAATCATACGCGAGTCAGGTATTTGTCTTCCCGTCGATCCACCCGAACCACCTCCCCCTGTTCAATGAATAATGGCACCTGAATCACCGCCCCTGTTTCCAGCTTCGCGGGTTTCGTGCCGCCCGATGCCGTGTCACCCCGAATGCCGGGATCTGTCTCAACCACCTCGAGCTCGACAAAGAAAGGAAGCTCGAGCATGAGCACGTGTCCATCGTGAACCAATCCCTGGCACTCCATACCTTCCTTGAGATACTTGAGCTGATCTTCTCCTACAACTTCCGCGTTAAGCGGAATATCCTCGTAGGTCTCCATGTCCATGACGTGATAGAGATGCCCATCATGGTAGGAGTATTGCACGGGCCGCCGCTCCAGCCGCACTTCTTTCACCCGTTCGCCCGCGTTCCACGTCTTCTCGACCACCGCACCGGTTAACACGTTCTTCAACTTGCTCCGCACGAACGCGCCACCCTTACCTGGTTTCACGTGCTGGAAATAGACAATCTGGTGCAACTGCCCATCGATTTCGAGCACCAGTCCATTGCGAAAATCAGCCGTTGTTGCCATAGCGTCCCGTTGGAGTGTAACAGCAGAGCCGAAGAGAGGCTGCGGCGGTGAGGGTCCGTTTCCGGCTCGACTCCAAGACCGCCACCACCCTATCAGCGTTTATCCGTTTCCTTCCGCGTAATCCGCGGCCCTAAATCAATTCCCTGAGTTCCGTGTCACCATCGGAGAGCAACGCCGCACCCTTAGCCGTGATGTGAACGTCGTCCTCGATCCGCACCCCCCCCCAACCAGGGAGATAGACACCCGGCTCGACCGTCACCACCGCTCCGTCCGGGAGAGCCTTTTCATTGTGCCGACTGAGGCTCGGCCCCTCGTGGACCTCTAAACCCAAACCGTGGCCCAACGAATGGCCAAAAGCGTCGCCAAAACCGCGAGCCTCGATCACTGACCGCGCCAGGGCATCGGCATCGCGCCCGATCACCCCCGCCCGCAAGTGGTCGAGCGCGCGCTGCTGGGCTTCCTGCACCAACGCATACACGAGTCGCTGCCGTTCATTGGCCGCCCGACCCACCACAACGGTCCGCGTAATGTCGGCGCAGTATCCATCGACCTGGGCACCAAAGTCAAGCAGGACCAAGTCTCCCGCCTCAATTACCCGCTCCGTAGTTTGCGCGTGAGGCAGCGCGCTGCGAGGTCCCGAGGCCACAATCGTGGGAAACGGGTGCCACTCGCTACCGCGGCGCCTGAGCTCGGCCTCCAACACGGTAGCCACGTCCCTCTCACGTCGGCCTGCGCTGACCCCGTTGGACAGGGTGGCATGGAGGGCTTCGCCAGCCAGCTCCGCCGCGGCGCGAATGGACGCCACTTCCTGGGGATCTTTTTTGGCTCGCAGCCGCTCCACCAGATCCGTCTGCGGCTGCAGCTCAAAGCGGCGCTCGGCGCTCTCGGCCAGCCGATCTGCTTCCCGCACCGTCAGGACCTGGGCTTCGTATCCCACCGCCGCCACACCTGCGTACGCTCCCAACACCTGTACCGCCCTATCCCACACGGAACGCTGCACAATCTCAACCCGGGCAGACGCCCCCACCTCCTCTTCAGCTTGCTCCCTGTAGCGAAAATCAGAGAAAAGGACGACCTCGCCACGAAGCACGAGCGCGACTCCAGCCGACCCGGTGAAGCCCGTTAGGTATCTGATGTTCGGGACGTGAGTGACCAGGAGGGCATCGAGGTTTTTCTCCTCCATGGCCTCCTCGAGTCTCGCGCGTCGGGCCGCCAAGTGGTCAGACGTCACGGCGTCTGAGATGGGACACCAATGCGTCGAAGGCCCAAAGGTACCCCGATGCCCCAAATCCCGCGATTACCCCGACCGCCAGATCCGCCAGTAGTGATCGACGGCGTTCGGGCTCCCGGGCAAAGATGTTGGAAAGATGAACCTCGACGAAGGGAATCTGGACAGCAAGGAACGCATCGCGGATCGCAAAAGACGTGTGCGTGAAGGCAGCCGCATTGACGAGGGCACCGTCGGAAACACCCGCCAAACCTTGCACGAGCTCAACGAAACCACCCTCGCTGTTGGTCTGGCGCCAGTCGAGCTCGACTCCCTCCTCTTCAGCTCGCGAGCGCACGGCGCGCTCGAGGTCCTCCAGGCTCTCCCGCCCGTACAAGTGAGGTTCTCGGGTACCTAGGAGGTTGAGGTTGGGTCCGTTGAGGACTGCGATGCGCACCCGACGAGCGTCTAGGACTTCAGACCTTCGAGCCAGGTCTTGAAGTCGTCGCCTCCGCCGCTCTTCTCCGGCTCATCCGGCCCGGTCGGCTCGACGGATTGTGGAGTACCGGGGGCTTCGGCACCGAAAAACTCCTCGAAGGAAACACCACCTTCTTGAGCCGGGCCGGTCCGAGGGGGCTCCTCGGCCGCCGCAGGTGGGGGGGGGGCCGTGGGGCGGGAGGCCAGCACATCGGTCAGGTAGGCCCTTGCCGACGTGCCTCCCGTTTCCTTAGCGGAGTAGCTACGCGCTGGCCCCGCCGCACCTTCTTCCTGCTGCGCGGCCATCATCTGGCCCTCGAGCTCCGCCAGCCGCGATGCAAGTCCCTCGTCACCCGGCCGTGCCGCCACGAGCTGACGGTATACCTCCAGGGCGTTCTCCAGCAGGCCCTGTTTGGCGTACACCTCAGCCATCGTCTCCGTGACCACCGGTTCGGGCTCCGCCGGGGGAGGGTGCTCTGCGACGGGAGCAGGCTCTTCCGACGGCG